>DAIOHA010000035.1:0-9642 GCA_036744955.1 Thermoleophilaceae bacterium
GACTGCCGAGCTGCGGCGGTCGATCCAACCGAGGCTCCCGTCGGTCCGCGCAGAGGACGCGACGCCGAGCCAGCGCCCGCGCGCCAGCGCCGCCGCCGCGGTCTGCGGCGACCCGAACTGCGTGCGCGCGCCGAGCTGCCCGATCAGCCGTCCCGAGGGGTGCGAGCACGCGGAGGCCTCGACCGGAGGCGGCGCCGCCGCGCGGCCCCGGCGGACGCGGACGGCGGCCATGCGGTTCGTCGGAGCGCTGTCGCGCCGCGAGGCGCGTTCGGGTAGACCGAAGCGGCGGTCGGGCCGCTCCGGGCGGGCGCCGGTGCATGCGGAGCGTCCGCCCCGCGCTCCGGCCCGTGGCCGCGGCGACTCGTCGCAGGTCTGCCTACGGCGCTCCAAGCGCGGCGTTCGGCCGCCTTCGCCGCGTGCGCGGCGCGCGGCGATTCGCAGCCGTGACGCGCTCGCGCGCGTTGCGGGCCACCAGCGAGCTTGCCGGCATGGTCGCGAGCGCGCGGAGCGCCGCGACGAGCACGAGGGCTCAAACGAGTGCGGGGCGTACCTCCTTCATCGGCCGCGAGGAAAGACCCCTTAGGGGCTCGCGGCCGGTCTCTCCGACCGCCCATACCCGCGTGGCGCGACGAGAACGGACCTTCGCCGACGCCGAGGTTCGCTCTTGGCGCTCCAGCGCGCCCGTGCGCGCCCCGCAGGGGCGCCGGCGCGCGGCCCGCTACGCGGCTACGGCGCGAGAGCGCAGGTGCGCGCCTACCTTGCGCTTGACCCGCTGAAGCGCGTTGTCGACGGTCTTCGTGTCGCAGGTCAGGCGCTCGGCCATCTCCTCGTACGAACGCCCGTCGAGGTAGAGCGACAGCACGGAGCTCTCGAGCTCGGACAGCGCGGTCGAGAGGCAGTCGACCAGGCTGTGCAGCTCCTCGGACGAGATCACCTGGTTGACGGGGTCGTGAGCCGTCGGCCCGGGCAGCATCTCGTCGAGCGCGGGCTCCGACTCGCCGTCGGCGGTCGCCGTGTGCGAGAAGGAGATCGACTGGTTGAGCGGCGTGTGCTTGTTCCGCGTGGCCGTCTTCACCGCCGTGATGATCTGGCGCGTGATGCACAACTCCGCGAAGCTGCGGAAGCTCGACTCGCGGTCGCTGCGGTAGTCCCGGATCGCCTTGTAGAGGCCGACGAGCCCCTCCTGCAGCAGGTCGTCGCCGTCCCCGCCCAGGAGGAAGTACGACGAGGCCTTCAGGCGCACGAAGCCGTGATAGCGACGCACGATGCGGTCATAGGCGTCGGCGCGCCCCTGCTTTGCCAGCGCGACCAAGTATTGGTCGTCAAGCTCAGCTTCAGGGTGCGAGCGCGCAACCCGGAGCGGTGAGGCGGAGATGGAACCAGCCACGGACGTCCCTTCCGGGCCGCTGTACGGCCCTCAGCGTCGTCTAAGTGGCGGACGTACCTCCCCTGGTCGCGCCCTTGCCAGGCCGGGAGACGATGTCTAAAGCTCGACTCCAGCCTTATGTTCGTGCCAGTATTGCCGCTCTGAGCACTCCTGTCAAGGGCTCTTCGCCCGAAAGTGGAGAACCCCGTAGAGGAGCGCCGCGGCTGCGGCGGAGACGTTGAGCGAGCCGACGCGCCCGCGCACCGGCAGGGCGACGAGCTCGTCGCAGTTCGAGGCGACCCGCGCCCGCAGCCCGCGACCCTCCGAGCCGAGCACGAGCACGACGCGGCCGCGGTAGTCCGGACGCTCGTAGGGAACCGCCGCCTCGACTGCCGCCCCGTAGACCCAGGCCCCGTCCCGCTTCGCCGTCTCGAGCCACTCGGCGAGGTTGCGGACGCGCGCCACGGGGAGGTGCTCTACCGCGCCGGCGGAGGCGCGGCAGACCGCGGGGGTGACCTCGACCGCCCGCCGCTCGGGAATGACGACGCCCGCCGCCCCCGCGCACTCGGCGACGCGGCAGACGGCGCCGAGGTTGCGCGGATCTTGGACCTCGTCGAGCGCGACGAGGAGCGCATCGTCGGCGGAGAGCAGGTCGGCGGCTTCGCCGTACGCGTACGCCTCCGTCTCGGCGCAGACGCCCTGGTGGTCGGCGCTCCCCGCAAGCGCCTCGATGCGCGCCGGGGAGGTCACCTCGAGCGGCACGGCGCCTGCGTGCACGGCCCGCCTGGCCGGCTCGGTCGCCCACATCCGGTGCACGGCTCGCCGCCCGCGAAGCGCCTCGGCGACGGCCTGGCGCCCGTAGACGATCAAGCCGGCGCCGCCGTGCTCACCGCCGGGGCACGAGCAGCGGTCCCTCCGCCGTGTCGCGGACCTCCCAGCCGAGCGCGGCGAGCTCGTCGCGCCGCGCGTCGGCGGTCGCGAAGTCGCGGGCGGCGCGCGCGGATTCGCGCTGCTCGAGCAGTGCGCGCACGTGCTCGGGGGCGCCCGCCCCGTCGCCTCCGCCCGCCTCCCCTGCCTCTGCGAGCAGTCGCTCGAGCCCGAGGCATTCGAGCATCGCCTCGAGCGCGCCGACCCCGAGCCGCTCGCCGCGGTCGAGGCGGCGGTTGGCCTCCCCCACCCACTCGAACAGCTCGGCGCGCGCGGCCGGGGTGTTAAAGTCGTCGGCGAGCGCGGCAAAGAAGCGCTGCGCGTAGGGATCGAGCGCCTCGGGCCCGGGCGCCGCGGGGTCGAGGCGCCGGCAGACGTCGCGTACGCGCTCGACGCTACGGGCCGCCTCGTCGAGCAGCTCCTCCGAGAAGGCGAGCGGGCGACGGTAGTGGCCGCTCGCCAGGTAGGTCACGAGCGCGTCGCTTCCGAAGCGGTCGAGCGCCTTGCCGAGCAGCCGGATGTTGCCGACCGACTTCGACATCTTCTCGTCGGAGAGCCGGACGATCCCGTTGTGCATCCAGACGCGCGCGAGCGGGGCGCCGCGCGCCGCCTCGGTCTGGGCGATCTCGTTCTCGTGGTGGGGGAAGATGAGGTCCGAGCCGCCGCCGTGGATCTCGAAGTCGACGCCGAGCAGCTCCTCGGCCATCGCCGAGCACTCGATGTGCCAGCCTGGCCGCCCGTTCCCCCACGGCGCGTCCCAAGCCGTATCCTCTCCGGGCTTGTGCGCCTTCCACAGTGCGAAGTCGTGCGGGTCCTCCTTGAGCGCGACCTCCGCGTCGTCCTCGCCCTGCTCCATGTCGGCGAGCGCGCGGTTCGAGAGCTTTCCGTAGCCGTCGAAGCTGCGGACCCGGAAGTAGACGTCGCCCTCCGAGGCGTAAGCGTGGCCACCGTCGATCAGCGACTCGATCAGTCCGACGATCGGAGCGATCGTCTCGCTCGCCTTCGGCTCGTGGTCGGGGCGGCCGAGGCCGAGCCGGTCGGTGTCCTCGACGTAGGCGTCGGTCATCTCGCGCGCGAGCCGGTCGCTCGGCACCCCGGCGGCGGCCGCGGCGGCGTAGATCTTGTCGTTGACGTCGGTGACGTTGACGACGAGCGTGGAGTCGTAGCCCGCGTGGGCGAGAAAGCGCTTGAGGAGCGAGAAAATCACGTACGGGCGCGCGTTGCCGACGTGGATGCGCGAGTAGACGGTCGGCCCGCAGGCGTAGACCCCCACGCGACCGGGAGTGCGCGGCTCGAGCGGTCGCAACTCGCCGCTGAGCGTGTCGTGGAGGCGGATCTCGCGCACGCTCGGAGCGTAGTGCGCGGAGCGGCGCCTCAGGCGCTGCGCCCGAAAGCTTCGCTGAGCGGCGGCCGGCGGCCGGCCCAGGGCCGCTCGGCCTCGAGCTGGGCGGCGAGCGAGAGCAACGTGGCCTCGTCGCCGCGGTGACCGACGAGCTGCACGGAGACGGGAAGTGCGCGCGCGGAAAAGCCCGCGGGCACGGCGGCGGCGGGGTGGCCGGTCACGTTCCACGCTGGGGTGAAGGCTCCCGGCCATCGCATCCCCTCCATGAAGCGGATGGCCAGTGGTCCGAGAGCCTCCAGGGCGCCGAGCTCGGTCGCGGGCGCGGCGATCGTCGGCATTAGCAGGACGTCGCGTCGCTCGAGGACCGAGCCGAGCCGCCGAGCGATGGACTCCTCGCGGGCCCGCTCGCGCGCAACGACCGCGGCTGGCACAAGCGCTCCGAGCCGCGCCGCAGCGCGCATTCGGCGCTCGAGCCGATGCGGCGCCGGGAGCCTCGCCGCCTCCTCGTGTCCGCCCCGCAGTGCGCGCAGGACCGCGCGGCCGATCACCGGCCCGTACTCGACGCGCCCCTCGACGACCTCGTGGCCCAGCTGCCGGAGAAGCGTCGCCGTGCTGTCGACCGCCCGCAGCACCACGTCCGTCGCCGGCCGGGCCCCGACGGGCGCGTTCGTGGCCACAGCGATCTGCAGCCGGTCCGGCCGGCGGCGCGCGGCCGCCCTGAAGGACGCCTCCGTCTGCGCGCCGGTGGCCGCGGCCCCGACGCCCGCGTCGGCGACGACATCGAGGAAGAGCGCGGTGTCGAGCACCGAGCGCGTCAGCGCACCCGCCACCGTGAGGCCGTGCCAATGGTCCTCGTCGGGGGCGAGCGGCACGCGCCCGCGCCCGGGCTTCAAACCAAAGAGGCCGCAGCATGCCGCGGGGATGCGGATGGAGCCCAAGCCGTCGGAGGCGGTGCTCGCGCCGACGGTGCCGGCCGCGACGGCGGCCGCCGCGCCGCCGCTCGAGCCCCCGGGCGTGCGCTCGAGGTCCCACGGGTTGCGCGTGGGCCCGTAGGTCGCTGACTCGGTGAAGCTCCAGAACGCGAGCTCGGGAGTGTGCGTCTTGCCGACCGGGATCGCGCCCGCCCGGCGCAGCCGGCGCACAAGCTCGGAGTCCTCACGCGCCGGCGGCCCGTGCGCGGAGGTCCCGTGCGTCGTCACCTCGCCGGCCAGGTCGAAGACATCCTTGATCGCGAGCGGCACGCCGAGCAGCGGACGATCGTCGCCGGCCGCGCGGCGCGCGTCGGCCTGATCCGCCTCGGCGAGGGCGCGCTCTCCCAGCACGACGCGGTAGGCGTTTAGCGCGGGGTCTAACTCCGCGATGCGCGCGAGCGAGGCCTCGACGAGCTCGCGCGCCGAAACCTCACCGGCACGTACGAGCTCGGCTTGGCGCGCGGTGCCTGCATACATGAGCTCCGCGGCGTCCATTTCAGGCGCGGTCGACCGTGGCCACCGCCATCGCGGCTAACCCCTCCCCGCGCCCGACGAAGCCCATTCCCTCTCCCGTCGTGAACTTGACGTTGACCTCGAGCGGTCGCAGGCCGGCGGTCGCCGCCAGGCACGTGCGCATGCGGTCGCGGTAGGGGGCGAGCTTCGGGCGCTCGCACAGCACGGTCGCGTCGAGGTGGCGGATCGTCCAACCGTGGTCCTCGACGAACGCGCACACCTCGCTCAGCAGGTCAGAGCTGTCGGCGTCGCGCCAACGTTCGTCGGTGTCGGGGAAGTGCATGCCGATGTCGCCGAGCCCCGCGGCGCCGAGCACCGCGTCGATGATCGCATGGGTGAGCACGTCGGCGTCCGAGTGGCCCTCGAGGCCGAGCTCGGCGCCCTCGATCTCGACGCCGCCGAGCACGAGGCGCCGCCCGGCGGCGAGTCGATGCGTGTCGTAGCCGATGCCGGCCCGGGCGCTCACGCGCGTCCCTCGGCGCCGCCCGACTCCGCGCGCGCTCTCACGTCCACCCCAGCGGAGCGAGCGTGCGCTCGCGCCGCTCGAACACCGCGATCTCCTCGACCCCGAGCGAGCCGAGTAGGTCGACCGCCTCCTCGTATCGATACCCGAGGTCGTTGGGTGTGTGCGCGTCCGAGGAGAGCGCGACCGGTCGTCCCGCCTCGATACACATGGCCAGGAACGCGGGCGCCGGGTAGATCTCGCGCGCGGCCTTGCGCAAGCCCGCCGTCGAGACCTCGATCGCCACGTCCGACTCGGCGATCCCCTCCATCGCAAGCTCGTAGTGGAAGCGCGGGTCGCGCCGCGGCACCGGGCGCTCCGGCCCCCAAACCTTGACGAGGTCGGGGTGGCTCAGGATGTCGAACAGCCCGCTGCGCGCGGCCTCACCGAGCGTCTCGAAGTAGCGCGCCCACACCTTGTCGGGGTCGGGGCCCGAGCGCCACAGGTCCCACTCGCCGCCCATGTCGACCGCCTCGTCGCCGAGGAAGTGGACCGACCCGAGCACGTAGTCGAAGTCGGCGCCCTCGAGCAGGCTCGCGATCCGGTCCTCGCGGCCGGGCACGAAGTCGGCCTCGATCCCGGGGCGCAGGCTCGTCTGCGAGCGCAAGAAGTCGACGTAGGCGCCGAGGTCGTCGACCGCGTTCTCCTCCCAGAAGGGGTGGCGCCAGACCTCGAGCGCATCGCGGAATCGGTGGACGTGCTCGGACACGCCGAGCACGTCGATCCCGCGCTCGGCCGCCACCTCCGTGTAGCGCTCGGCGTTGTCGGTCGTGAAGTGGCGCTCCGCCGTGGCCTCGCGGTCGTCGGGGCGCAGGTGCACGTGCAGGTCGGTCAGCATCCGCCCTCCCGGGCGCGCAGAAGCTCCTCGACGACCCGGAGGTCGAGCGGCGCCGTGACCTTGAGGTTCTCGGGCGGGGCCTCGACGACGCGCACCGATCCCCCGGCCGCCTCGACGAGCGAGGAGTCGTCGCTTGCGTCGGCGAGGGTCGCCTCGTCGACGGCCAGCGCGTGGCGGAGCATCTCGGCGCCGAAGGCCTGCGGCGTCTGGATGGCCCACACGCGCTCGCGCGCGAGCGTGCGCACGACGCCGCCGTCCTCGGGGCGCGCCTCCTTGAGCGTGTCGGTCGCGTGCGCGGCGGCAATCGCCCCGTCCCAGCCGTCCTCGAGCGCCGCCAGGCAGCGCTCGACGAGGGCGCGCGTGACGAGCGGCCGCGCGGCGTCGTGCACGACCGCGATCTCAGCCTCGGGAGCGGCCGCGAGCGCCGCACGCACCGACCCCGAGCGGGACGCGCCCCCGGCCACGCGGTTGGGGTCCTCGCCCTCGCGGCCGGGCGGGACGGCAATCACCACGCGGTCGCAGGTCGCGCGCAGGACCTCGAGGCTCCAGTCGAGCAGCGGGCGCCCGGCGCACGGGACGAACGCCTTCGGGGCGTCGGCCGCGAGTCGCCGGCCGTCGCCGGCCGCCACGAGGAGACCGACGACCGCCACGGAGCTCCCGCGCTCGGAGCGGGGGGCGCGGGGATCCCTGCTCAGCTCGCAGCCGCCGCGCCGTTGCGGGCGCTGTGCGCCTCCTCGATTAGCGAGTCGATGTGCGCCTCGGCGTCGCCCTCCTCCATCTCGAGCGCGTACGTCAGCTCGGAGGCGAGCACCTTCTTGGCGCGCGTGAACATCTGCTTCTCGCCGGTCGACAGGCCCTTGTCGGCTTCGCGGATCGCCAGGTTGCGGACGACCTCGGCGAGCTCGAACACGTCGCCGGTCTTGATCTTGTCGCGGTTGTGCTTGAAGCGACGGTTCCAGTTCTTAGGCATCTGGCTGACGTCGGAGCGGAGCACCGAGATCACGCGCTCGACCGCGTCCTCGTCGATCACCCGGCGCAGCCCGGCCTTGGCCGCGTTCTCGCACGGGACCATCACGGTCATCTCGTTGTGGATGATCTTGATCGTGAGGTACTCGCGCTCGGCGCCGAGCACGTTGCGTACCTCCTTCTTGAGGACCTTGCCGGCCCCGTGATGGGGGTAGACCACGTGGTCGCCGATCTCGTAGTCGATCTCGACGTCGATCACCTCGAGGTCTTCGAGCTCGTCTTCCCAGCTTGTGTCAGTGATGGTTGTCCTCCTGTTCGTCGCGCGGCCGATGCCGCGGTCCTTGTCAAGTCTGTAGGTGGCGGTCCACGAGGTTGGTCTCCTGCAAGCCGCGCAGGCCCTCGCGGATCTCCTTCGCCCGCACCTCGCCGACGCCGTCGATCGCCTCGAGCTCCTCGTCGCTCGCGGCGAGGATCTCGTCGAGCCCCTCGAACGAGCGCACGATGGCGTCGATGCTCATGCGCGGCAGGCGCGGGATGCGTCCGACGATCCGGTAGCCGCGCGGCGAGACCGGGAAGTCGAGCGTGCCGACCTTGCGGTCGTAGCCGAGCAGCTCGGCGAGCCGCCCGAAGTCGAGCACGTCCTGGTGCGGAAGGCGAGAGAGCGAGTCGAGCACGAGCGCGAAGTCGTCCTGCGACGGCGCGGTCACGTAGTCGCGCACGAGCGCGGCCTTGTCGGCGGCGACGCCGACCATCGTCTCCTCGAGCTGCATCTCGATCAGGCGCCCCTCCGTGCCGAGCTCGACGATGAAGCGCTCGACCTCGACCGCCATACGGGTCACGAGCTCGGCCCGCTGAAGGACGGTGAGCACGTCGTGCAGCATCACGCCGCTCGCGAACTCGAGCGCGGTCAGGCGCGTCGAGACCTGGTCGAGGCGGCGGCGGTACTTGTCGAGCGTCGCGAGCGCCTGATTGGCCTTCGCGAGCACGACGGGGATCTCCTCGAGGATGTACTTCGATCCGTCAAGGTACAGCGAGACGACATCGCGGCGTTGCGAGATGGCGATCACGAGCGCGCCGGTCTGCTTCGAAACGCGCTCCGCGGTCCGGTGCCGGGTGCCGGTCTCGAGCGAGAGGATCGTCGGGTCCGGCATGAGCTGGACGTTTGACCACAGGATCTTTGTGGCGTCCTCGGAGAGGAGGATCGCGCCATCCATCTTCGCGAGCTGGTAGAGCACGGCCGGCGTGTAGTCGACGCCGAGCCGAAGCCCACCGGAGAGGAGGAACGACATCTCCTCCTCCTCGCCGATCACGAGCAGGGCGCCGGTGCGCGCGTGCACGATGTTGTCGATCCCCTCGCGGATCGCTGTCCCCGGGGCCACCGTCTCGAGCGCCCGGATGAGGCGGGGCTCCTGGCGGTGCTCGAGCTCGCTGGGCTCGTCCCCGGCGTGCGACGGCATCAGCTCATGATAAGCGAAAGTCTCCTGCCCTACGAGTCAGGTCTCTTGCGACTGCGCCGTCGCTACGCGGCGGCGCGTGGTGCTCGCGCCGAGCCGCTCGCGAGCGCGCTCGCGAGCGCATCGCGCAGCGTGCGCGCCGCGCCCTCTGGTGAGAGCACCGGCTCGAGGCCGAACTTCGCTGCCTCGGCGGTCCGCCGCCCGGGGTGCGCGACATAGCGCAGCTCCCCGGTGAGCCCTATCTCGCCGAACGCGGCCAGCGGCGCCCCGCCGCCCGGGCCCGCGCGCAGCGCGATCCCGCGCGCGGCCGACGCGAGCGCGAGCGCGATCGCGAGGTCGGCCCCCGGCTCGTCGACGCGCACGCCGCCGGCTGCGGACACGAACACGTCGCTCGACCCGAGCCCGATGCCGCCGTGGCGGGCGAGCACGGCGAGCACGAGCGCGAGCCGGTTGCGGTCGATCCCGCTCGCCACGCGTCGCGGCGGCACTAGCTCCGAGGGCGCGACGAGCGCCTGGACCTCGACGAGGAGGGGTCGCGAGCCCTCCATCGCGCACAGAACGACCGAGCCGGGCGCGCGCGTGGCCTCGGAGACGAAGCGCGCCGAGGCGTCGACGACCTCGACGAGGCCTGAGTCGCGCATCTCGAAGACTCCGACCTCGTCGGTCGAGCCGAAGCGATTCTTGTGAGCGCGCACCGTCCGCAGCGCGCGCTCGCGCTCGCCCTCGAACTGGAGCACGCAGTCGACGAGGTGCTCGAGCACGC
>DAIOHA010000036.1:0-9575 GCA_036744955.1 Thermoleophilaceae bacterium
TGCTTCGATGCCTCGATCGCGGCGAGCAGGTTCCGCGCGGAGGTCTCGCCGAAGCCTTCGAGGGTGGCGAGCCGCTCCGCGTCGAGCTCGTAGATGTCGGCGACGTTGCGGATCAGGCCCTCGGCGAGGAAGCGCTCGGCCTGGCGCTCGCCGAGGCCCTCGATGTCCATCGCGCCGCGCGACACGAAGTGCTTGACCGCCTGGTGGAGCTGGCCGGGGCAGGAGGCCCGGTTGGGGCAGATAGTCCAGACCCCGTCCTTTGGCTTGACCGTGGGGGTTCCGCACGAGGGGCAGCGCTGTGGCGGGTGCGGCGGGTCGCCGCGGTCCGCACGTCGCTGGGCCGCAGGCGTGGGCGATATGACCTGGGGGATCACGTCCCCCGCGCGCATCACGATCACCTCGTCGCCGTCGCGGACGTCCTTGCGGCGCAGGTCCTCCTCGTTGTGAAGGGTGGCGAGCTTGACCGTCACGCCCGATACCTGCACGGGCTCGAGGTCCGCGAAGGGGACGAGGTGGCCGGTCCGGCCCACGTTCCAGGCGATCCGCCGCAGTGTCGTCTGCGCAGTCATGGGCGCGAACTTCCAGGCGATCGCCCCGCGCGGCTCACGCCCGACCACGCCGAGGCGGTGCTGCACCTCGAGCGTGTTCACCTTCGCGACGACGCCGTCGATCTCGTAGTCGAGCGCCTCGCGGCGCTCCTCCCAGGCTCGGCACGCCGCGGCCAGCGCGTCGACGTCGGAGTAGACCTCGACGTCGGGGCTGACCTTCAGCCCATGGTCGCGCAGCCACTCGAGCCACTCGCGGTGGGTGGCGAGCTCGAGGCCCTCGACCGCGCCCACGCCGTAGCACCAGATCGACAGGGGCCGCGCGGCGGCCAGCGCCGGGTCGAGCTGGCGGATCGAGCCCGCGGCCGAATTGCGCGGGTTCGCGAAGGTCGCCGCGCCCGCGGCGGCGCGCTCCTCGTTCAGACGCGCGAACGCCGACCGCGGCAGGTAGACCTCGCCGCGAACCTCGAGCAGCCGCGGCGCCCCCTCGATCCGCAGCGGTATCGCCTTGACCGTGCGCAGGTTGTGAGTCACGTCCTCCCCCACCTCGCCGTCGCCGCGCGTCGCCCCGCGCACGAGCACGCCGTCCTCATAGAGCAGGGAGATGGCGAGGCCGTCGATCTTCGGCTCGGCGACGTACTCGATGCCTGCGCCGTCGAGGCCGCGCTTCTCGGCCAGGGCGGCGACGCGGTCGGCCCAAGCGCGCAGCTCATCCTCGGAGCGCGCGTTGGCGAGCGACAGCATCGGCTGGAGGTGCTCGACCGGCTCGAAGCGCTCGAGCGGGCGGCCGCCGACCCGCTGGGTCGGCGAGTCGGGGGTGAGGAGCTCGGGATGGGCGGCCTCGAGCGCGCGCAGCTCGTCGAGCAGCGCGTCGTACTCGGCGTCGGTTACCTCCGGCTCGTCGAGGACGTAGTAGAGGTGGTTGTGACGCTCGAGCTCGCGACGCAGCTCGGCGGCGCGGGCGGCCTCCGGGCTCCTTCCGTCGGTGGCCGCGTCGTCGGCCGCGGGCCCGGCGGGCGTGCCTGTGTTGGCCGCGGCGGCGCCCTCGGCCTGGGCGCCCGCGCTACTCAACCTCGCTCACCGCGGGTCGCAGGAGCCCGTCGAGGTCGTAGTCCGCGAGCGCGTCGACGCCCGAGGCGTCGGTGAGGTCGAAGTGCAGCGGCGTTACGGCGATGCAACCGTCAGCGAGCGCGGCGAAGTCGGTGCCCTCCTCGTCGTGATAGCTCGGGTCGTCGCCGTAGATGCGGTACCGCCGGCGCCCGCCCTCCTCCTCGGCGAGCTCGAGGCGATCGCGGTAGATGCGCTTGCCGAGGCGGCACGCGCGCGCGCCGTCGGCCTCGCCCGCCGGGCAGTTGACGTTGAGCAGCGTGCCCGCGGGCAGCGGCAGCCGCTCGAGCTCCTCGACGACGCGCGCGGTGAAGGCCGCGGCGCGGTCGAAGTCGAACCGGTCGCCGGGCCGGAACGCCATCTCGCCGCGGACGGCCTGCTGCGAAACGGCGATCGCCGGGATTCCCAGCACGACACCCTCGAAGGCCGCGGCGACCGTGCCCGAGTAGGTGATGTCGTCACCCAGGTTCGAGCCGTGGTTGATGCCCGAGACGATCAGCTCGGGCGGCGACTCGACGAGACCGAGGGCGGCGAAGCGAACGCAGTCGACCGGAGTTCCCTCGGTGGCGAAGCCGGTCGTGCCGTCGTCGAACTCGATCTCCTCGACCCAGAGCGGCGAGCGGGTGGTGATCCCGCGACCGATCGCCGAGCGGTTCGAGTCCGGGGCGATCACCGCGAGCTCGACCTCGGGCAGCTCGGCGAGGGCCCGCCGCATCGCGTGCAGGCCGGTGGCGGCGATGCCGTCGTCGTTGGTGAGGAGCACCTTCACCGTCCTGAGGATACGGCGCGGCTCGGCCCGCGGACGCTGCCGGTGGGCCACCCCGACAGCTTCCGGGTGCCCGCCCGCACCTCGCGGCCCGCGCGGGCCGCTCGGACCGGCGGGCCGTGTCAGTAGCGCACGGACTCGAGGTAGAGACCGCACGCAGGCGCCGTCGGACCCGCCTCGGCGCGGGGCCTTCCCTCAAGCAGGCGTTCGAGCTCCTCGAGCCCTCGCCGTCCCGAGGCCACGTCGAGCATCGTCCCCACGAGCGCGCGCACCATGTGGCGCATGAAGGTGTCGGCCTCGATCCACAGCTCGAGCACGTCGGGGTCGTCCGCGGGCGTGACCCACTCCGCGCGTGCAACGTCGCGCTTGAAGCGGACGTGGTCGGTCTGAGTCGGCGTGAAGGCGGTGAAGTCGTGCCGGCCGCGGACGAGCTCGGCGGCGGCGCCCAGGCTCGCACGCTCGAGCGGGCGCGGGAAGTGCAGCGCGCGCCCGTGCTCGAATGGGCTCGCGGCGGCGCGCGCGAACACGCGGTAGCGGTAGGTCCGAGAGCGCGCGTCGCGCCGCGCGTCGAAGCCGTCGGGCGCGCGCTCGCTCCCGACCACGCGCAGGTCGGACGGGAGCCCCGCGTTCAGCCGCTCGGCACCGACCGGCTCGCCGGGGTGGCTCGCGACCTGGCCGCGCGCGTGCACGCCGGCGTCGGTGCGTCCCGCGACGGTCAGCTGGGTCGGCCGCTCCGCCCGGGCGAGGGCCTCCTCGAGCACTCCCTGCACGGTCCGCAGGCCCGGCTGGCGCGCCCAGCCGGCGAAGCCGCCACCATCGTACTCGAGCGTGAGCCGGGCGGTCACCGACCTCCTCGGCGAGCAGGGCCTCAGCCGCGGAGGCGCGCGACGACGAGCAGGTACTCGCCGTCTACCTCGACCGACCCGTCCGTGGCCGCGTTGAAGCCGGCGACGAGCTCGCCGAAGTCATCGCGCAGGCGACCCTTGGCGTCTTCGTCGAGCGACTCCATGAGCGCGAGGCCCGGCCCAGCCGTCTCGCCGAAGAACTTGAGCATCGCGTCGGCGCTCTCGAAGCTCCAGCGCACGTGGCCCCGTTCGGTCTCGATCGAGCCGGCGTGCCCGTTGAAGCGCTCCCGCGCGACCTCGTCGCGTCCCCACTCGAGCGGCGAGGGCACGTCGGCGGACGGCGGCGGCGCGTAGCTCGCCGCGAGCTCGAACCAGCGCCCGAGGAAGCCGTCGCGCGTCCAGTTGACCATCCCGACCGTCCCTCCCGGCCGCACCACGCGGAAGATCTCGCTCGCGACCACATCGGGACGGGGGGCGAACATCGCGCCGAAGGTGGAGCCGGCGCAGTCGAAGCGCGCGTTCTCGAAGGGCAACTCCTCCGCGTCGGCCTCGACCCACTCGACGTCGAGCCCCTCGGTCTCGGTGCGCATCCGCCCGAGCTCGACCATCGCCGGCGAGAGGTCGGAGGCCACGACCGCGGCGCCCTCGCGCGCGGCGAGCGTCGCCACGTTGCCGTTGCCGGCCGCAACGTCGAGGACCTCCTGGCCGGCGGAGATCGCGCACGCGTCGACGAGCGCCCGCGCCGCCGGCTCGAGCCGCTTGGCGATGGGGACGTACTCGCCGCGGCCCCATAGGGCCCGCGCCGTGCGCTTGAGCTCGCCTACGTCGGTCACGTGCGCGGCGGGCGCCGTCGCGCTAGACGAGCTCGATCATTGCCATCTCGGTCGCGTCGGAGGGACGCGGCCCGAGCTTGAGGATGCGCGTGTAGCCGCCGGGGCGGTCGGCGTAGCGCGGGGCGATCTCCTCGAACAGCTTGTAAACGACGAACTTGTCCTGCCCCAGCGCGGCCATCGCCTGGCGGCGCGCGTGGAGGTCGCCGCGCTTGGCGAGCGTGATCAGCTTCTCGACCTCCGGCCGCAGCGCCTTTGCCTTGGCGTGCGTCGTACGGATGCGCTCGTGGTCGATGACCTCGCGTGATAGGTTCGAGAGCAGCGCCTTGCGGTGAGCCGAGTCGCGGCTCAGCTTGTTGCGGGTCTTCTGGTGGCGCATGCGAGTCGGGGCGCCGGGGCAAGCGGGTCGCGCCCGAGGCCTAGGCCTCGCGCAGCGACAGGCCGCGCGCGCGGAGCGTCTCCCTCACCTCCTCGATCGACTTCGACCCGAAGTTCGGGATCGCCGCGAGCTCCGACTCGGAGCGCTGGAGCAGCTCGCCGACGGTCTGGATGCCGGCGCGCTTGAGGCAGTTGTAGGAGCGCACGCCGAGCTCGAGCTCCTCGATCAGGATCTCGTCCATGCCGTCGGCGCGACGGGCGCCCCCGGCGCCATCGACCACGCCGGCGAAGTCGCCGTCGACCTCGGGGGCGCCGCGCAGCGCGTCGACGCGGTCCGCCTCGGTGAAGATCGACAGCCGGCTGATGAGGATCTCCGCCGCCTCGGCGAGCGCCTCCTCGGGCTCCTTGGAGCCGTCGGTCTCGACGTCGAGCGTTAGCTTGTCGAAGTCGGTGCGCTGACCGACGCGCGCGGCCTCGACCTGGTAGGCGACCCGCTTCACGGGCGAGAAGATCGAGTCGATCGGGATGACCCCGATCGGCTGGTCCTCCGTCTTGTTGTCCTCGGCGGGCGAGTAACCGCGCCCGCGCCCGATCGTCAGGTACATCTCGAGCCGCGTGCCCTGCTCGAGCGTCGCGATGTGCACGTCGGGGTTGAGGATCTCGATGCCCGCGGGGAGGTCGATGTCGGCCGCCGTCACCTCGCCGGGGCCGTCGGCCACGAGCGGTGCCTCGACCTCGTCGGCGTCGGAGTGCATGCGGCAGACGATGTCCTTGAGGTTGAGGACGATGTCAGTCACATCCTCGGTCACGCCGTCGATCGTCGAGAACTCGTGCGCGACGCCCTCGATGCGGACGCTCTTCACGGCCGCGCCGGCGAGCGAGGAGAGCAACACGCGCCGCAGTGAGTTACCGAACGTGTACCCGAAGCCGCGGTCGAGCGGCTCGACGGTGGCGCGCGTGCGGTTGTCGCTCATCTTCTCGGAGGAGATCTGAGGGGTCTGGAAGTCGAGCATGGGGTGGGTTTCCTTCGCGTTGGGTCCGAAGCTCGCGGCGCGGCCGTGGCCGCGACGCGGATCGGGGATGTCTTCTCTACTTCGAGTACAGCTCGACGATGAGCTGCTCCTGCACCGGCACCGAAATCTCGGCGCGGTCGGGATGTCGCAGCACCTTCGCCGTGAGGCCGTCGTGGTCGGCCTGGAGCCAGGCGGGGACCGCGGACACGAGGTCGGTCGCCTCCCGAACCGCGTCGGTGGCCCCCGAGCCCGCACCCATGGCGATCACGTCGTTGGCGCGCACATGGTAGGACGGGATGTCGACCCGGCGCCCGTTGACCGTCCAGTGGCCGTGCAGGATGAGCTGGCGCGCCTGGCGCCGCGAGCCGGCGAAGCCGAGCCGCACGAGCACGTTGTCGAGCCGGCTCTCGAGCATGCGCAGCAGGTTCTCGCCGGTGACGCCGGGCTGGCTGCTCGCGCGGTCGTAGTAGTTGCGGAACTGCTTCTCGAGCACGCCGTAGTAGCGCCGCGCCTTCTGCTTCTCGCGCAGCTGGAGGCGGTACTCAGACTGCTTCTGGCGCCCGCGCCCGTGCTCGCCGGGCGGATAGGCACGGCGCTCGACGCCGCACTTATCGGTCAGGCAGCGCTCGCCCTTGAGGAAGAGCTTTTCGCCCTCTCGCCGGCACTGCTTGCACTGGGACCCGCGATCGCGTGCCATCTCAGACCCTCCGCCGCTTCTTGAGGCGGACGCCGTTGTGGGCCTGCGGGGTCACGTCGCGCGTTCCCGTCACCTCGAGGCCGGCGGCCTGCAGCGAGCGGATCGCGGTCTCGCGGCCCGAGCCCGGCCCGCGAACAAAGACCTCGACCTTCTCGAGCCCCTGCTCGATGCCCTTGCGCGCGGCAGAGTCGGCGGTCACTTGGGCGGCGAACGGCGTCGACTTGCGCGACCCCTTGAAGCCGGCCCCGCCCGCGGACTCCCAGGCGATCACGTTGCCCTCGCGGTCGGTCAGCGAGACGATCGTATTGTTGAAGCTCGTCTTGATGTGGGCCTGGCCCACGGGGACGTTGCGACGCGTGCGCCGCCGGCCGCGCCCGCGCCCGGGGCGCTGCTGAGCCACTACTTATTCACCTTCTTCTTGCCGGCCACCTGCATCTTCTTCGGCCCCTTGCGCGAGCGCGCGTTGGTCTTCGTGCGCTGGCCGTTCACCGGCAGCCCGCGACGGTGGCGGAGCCCGCGGTAGGCGCCGATCTCCATGAGGCGCTTGACGTTCTGCGAGCGCTCGCGGCGCAGGTCGCCCTCGACCGAGAGCTCGCCGTCGACCGCGCCGCGCAGGCGGATCACCTCGTCGTCGGTGAGGTCGCGCACGTAGGTATTCGGGTCGATGCCGACATCCTGGAGGAGCTTGCGCGCGGTCGCCTCGCCGACGCCGAAGATGTAGGTCAGGCCGACCTCGACCCGCTTGTTGAGGGGGATGTTGACCCCGGAGATCCGCGCCATCGCCCTACCCCTGCCGCTGCTTGTGCCGGGGGTTCGAGCAGATCACGAGCACGGCGCCGTGGCGGCGCACGATCTTGCACTTCTCGCACATGGGCTTAACTGATGCTCGGACCTTCACCGCTCTCGCGATCGTCTACAGATGGGAATGAGGGCGCTTCCGCAGACCCAGGAGTCGGTCCGCGGTGCGACCGCGTAGCGTAGCAGCCGGACGGTGCGCTAGGCCGTCTCGGCGGGCGCCTCGCGCCGGCGGACGTCGGCCTCGTCGAGGTGCCACGGCGTGAGGATTCGCGGCCCCTCACCGGTCACCGCGACGGTGTGCTCGAAGTGCGCGGCGAGCGAGCCGTCCTCGGAGAAGACGGCCCAATTGTCGGAGCCCACGCGGATCGAGGGACCGCCGGCGGTGACCATCGGCTCGATGGCAAGCACCGTCCCCTCGACGAGCTCCGGGCCATTGCCGGGCGGGCCGAAGTTCGGGACCTGCGGGTCCTCGTGCATCGAGCGGCCGATCCCGTGGCCCACCAGCGAGCGGACGACGGCCATGCCGTCCGCCTCGACGCGCCGCTGGACGGCGTTCGAGACGTCACCAAGGCGGTTGCCCGGCCAGCACTGGTCGACCGCCTCGAAGAGCGAGGCGGAGGTCGTCTCGAGCAGCCTCCGCGCGACGGGCGAGACTCGGCCGACGGGGACGGTGACCGCCGCGTCGGCGATCCACCCGTGGAGCTCGACGCCCACGTCGAGCGAGACGATGTCGCCGCGCTCGAGCCGGTAGTCGCCGGGGATCCCGTGCACGATCATCGAGTTCGGCGAGGCGCAGATCGAGCCGGGGAAGCCGTGATAGCCCTTGAACGCCGGCTCGCCGCCCTGGGAGCGGATGTAGCGCTCGGCGGCCCGATCGAGATCGCCGGTGGTGACGCCGGCGCGCGCCTTCCCGCGCAGGAGCTCGAGGCAGCGCGCGAGCACGCGGCCCGCCGCGGACATGCGCTCGATCTCGTCAGGGGTCTTCGGAACGATCACCCTGAGCCGAGCCTACAGCTCGCTCTCGAGCCGCAGGGTGGCCAGGGTCGCGCGGATGTGGTCGTGGACCTCGGAGGTCGACCGCGCGCCGTCGAAGCGCCGAAGCACGCCGCGCTCCTCGTAGAAGTCGGCGAGCGGCGAGGTCTGGTCGCGGTAGACGTCGAGCCGGTGCTTGACCGTGTCGGGGTGATCGTCCTCGCGCTGGATCAGGCGCGAGCCGTCCTGGTCGCACACGCACTCGCGCTTCGGCGGATCGAAGTCGACGTGGTAGAGGTGGCCGTTCTTCACGCACACCCGCCGACCCGAGAGCCGACGGATGACCTCGTCGTCGCTCACCTCGATGAGGAGCGCCGCGGTCAGCTCGCGGCCGAGCCGGTCGAGTTCCTTCTCGAGCGCCTCGGCCTGCTCGGTGTTGCGCGGGAATCCGTCGAGCAGGAAGCCGTCCTCCGCCTCCGAGCGCTCGATGCGGTCGACGACGACCTCGATGATCACCTCGTCGGGGACGAGGTCGCCGCGGTCCATGTAGTCCTTGGCCTTCTGGCCGAGCTCCGACTCCTCCTGCACCGCCGTGCGCAGGATGTCGCCCGTCGCGTAGTAGGGGAGGTCGAAGTCATCGACGAGGCGCTCAGCCTGCGTCCCCTTGCCGGCACCGGGCGGGCCGAGCAGGATGAGGTTGAGCTGCGCCATGAGGCGGAGGAGGGTATCGCGGCGCCGGCCTTCGCCGCGGGACGCAGCCGGAGCGTCGTGCGGCGCATGGGCCGCGCGGGAGCGGTGGTCTAGGCCCTCACCCGAAGGGAGGCGAAAACCGAGCTATACAAGGACGCAGGGGAGCGACGCTTTGCAGCCTCACTTCAAGAAGCCCTCGTAGTTGCGCATCATGAGCTGCGCCTCTAGCTGCTTCATGGTGTCGAGCGCTACGCCGACGACGATCAGCAGCGAGGTGCCGCCGAAGAAGAAGTTGGCGCTCGTCTGGTTGATGAGGATCGTCGGCAGGGCGGCGACGAGCGCGAGGTAGATGGCGCCGGGGAAGGTCAGGCGGCTGAGGATGCGGTCGAGGAACTCCGCGGTCGGTCGGCCGGGTCTCACCCCGGGGATGAAGCCGCCGTACTTCTTGAGGTTGTCGGCCTGCTCGACCGGGTTGAACGTGACCGCCGTGTAGAAGTAGGTGAAGACGATGATCAGGATCGCCTCGCCGACGAGGTACGCCCAGCCGCTCGGGTTGAAGAACGACGACAGCCCTCGCGCCCAAGGCGCCTGGATGAGCTCGCCGACCGTGGGCGGAAAGGCCATGAGCGAGGCGGCGAAGATGACGGGGATGACGCCGGCCATGTTGACGCGCAACGGCAGATAGGTCGAGGAGCCGCCGGCCATGCGCCGACCGACCACACGTTTCGCGTACTGGACGGGGATGCGGCGCTGGCCCTCCTGCATGAAGACCACGGCCGCAACCACCGCGAGCGCGATGAACGGCATCATCACCTTGAAGATCTGATCGGGGTTCGTCCACCACCCCTGGAGGCCCTGCGGCAGCCCGGCGACGATGCTGGCGAAGATCATCAGCGAGATCCCGTTGCCGATCCCGCGCTGGGTGATCAGCTCG
>DAIOHA010000037.1:0-9473 GCA_036744955.1 Thermoleophilaceae bacterium
GCGTGGTCGGTCACGTCGACCACCTGGCGCACCTCGGGCACGTTGTCCTTGATCGCCACCTCGATGCCCTGGCCAAGCGTCACCGTGGCCATGCCGCAGCCTTGGCAGCCTCCGCTCAGGCGCAGATAGGCGGATCCCTCCTCGACCGCGACGAGGTCGGCGCGCCCGCCGTGGGCGGCGATCGCGGGATTCACTTGTTGCTCGAGCACCTGGATCACACGCTGCGCGACGTCGCCGCTCAGGTCCGCGCCCTCGCCGCCTCCGATCGCCGGGCTCGGGCTCGCGAGGCCGCTCAGGCGCAGGCCGCCGGCGAACAGGTCGCCAGACCACTCGACGGTGGCCCCGCGGACCTTCTCGACGTCGTGCTCGGGAACAACCACCGCCAGCTCACGGTGCTCCTCGACGTGGTCGTCGGGCCCGGCCTCGTCAACCGGCCGCAGCGACATGTTGTAGGACCACTCGCCGCCCGAGAGCCCGGTGATCTCGATCCACATCGCCTGCCGCTCCGGAGTGGGGGCCTGCTGGCGAAAGCCGAGTACCTTGGCGAGCGCCTCGTCGGTGACGGCGAGGAGTGATGTCGAGCCGTCGGTGGTCACGCCTGGTCCGATTGCCGCGCGGCCTACGATAGCGGTGTGCCGCGTGCCCTCCTGCTGCTGCCCTCGGGAACCTACAAGGCGCCTGACTTCATGGCGGCGGCGCGCTCGCTCGGCGTCGATGTCGTCGTCGCCTCCGACCGGCGCCAGGCCCTGTCAGGGACCCTCGGCGACCGCGCGCTGACCGTTCCGCTCGGGGACCCGGACCGAGCCGCGGAGCGCATCGTCGAGCTCGCCGGCCGCACCCGCATCGACGCCGTGGTCGCCGCCGACGACGCCGGCGTGCTCACCGCCGCGTGCGCGGCCGAGCGCCTCGGTCTGCGCGGGAACCCGCGCGCTGCGGCGGCGCGGACGCGCGACAAGGCGGCGATGCGGGCGGCGCTCGCCTCCGCGGGCATCGCGCAGCCGGCGCACGCGCTGGTCGGACCGGACGACGACGTGGCGTCGGCAGCCGCGGCCCTCGGTCTTCCGTGCGTGCTCAAGCCGCTCGGCCTGTCGGCGAGCAGGGGCGTCGTCCGTGTCGACGAACCAACCTCCGCCGCACGCTCCGCCGAGCGGGTGCGTGCGATCCTCGTCGAGGCCGGCGGCGACCCCGCGCGCGAGCCGCTCCTCGTCGAGCGCTACATCCCCGGGGTCGAGGTCGCGCTCGAGGGCCTTCTGTGTGACGGCCGCCTCGAGACGCTGGCCATCTTCGACAAGCCCGATCCGCTCGAGGGCCCGTACTTCGAGGAGACGATGCTCGTCACGCCCACGCGCCTTCCTCCCCTGCGGGCGGCCTCGGTCGAGCGAACGGTCGCGGACGCGGCGGCGGCGCTCGGGCTGAGCGAGGGGCCCGTGCACGCCGAGCTGCGGCTACCGGCGGGCGGGCCGCCGACGGTGCTCGAGCTCGCGGCGCGCACCATCGGTGGATTGTGCGCGCGCGCCCTGCGCTTCGGGCTCGGCGTCTCGCTCGAGGAGCTCGTCCTGCGCGGTGCCCTCGGGCTTCCGCTCGACGGGCTCGCACGCGAGCGCGCGGCGGCGGGGGTCACCATGCTCCCGATCCCCGCGGCCGGCACGCTCGAGGAGGTTCGCGGCGTCGAGGAGGCGCGCGCGGTCCCCGGCGTGGCTGGGATCGAGCTCTCGATACGGCCCGGCCGTCCGGTTGGCCCCCTCCCCGAGGGCGACCGCTACCTGGGGTTCGTCTTCGCGCGCGGCGACCTCCCCGAGGACGTCGAGCGCTCGCTGCGGGCGGCGGAGGCGCAGATCGACGTCCGCGTCGCGAAGGCGGCGCCGGCCGCGGCATGAGGACGCTGCTCGTCTCCACGTACGAGCTCGGGCACCAGCCGCTGCACGTGGCCTCGCCGGCGGCCGCCCTGCTCGCCGCGGGTCACGAGGTGCGCTGCCTCGATCTCTCGATCGAGCCGTGGGGGTCCGAGCTCGTCGATTGGGCCGAGGCCGTGGCGTTCTCGGTGCCCATGCACACGGCGATGCGACTCGCCGCGGTCGCCGCTCGCCAGGTGCGCCGTCGGCGCCCGAAGCTGCCGATCTGCGTCTACGGGCTCTATGCGCCCGTGGCTCGCGACGCCGAGATCGCCGCCGTCGCCGATCGGGCGATCGCCGGCGAGTACGAGCCCGCGCTCGTCGACTGGTTCGGCGAGCTCGAGGAACGCGGTCGAGACGGCACACCCGACGCTCCCGAGGAGCGTACGGCCGGTCCGCCCGCACCGACGCTCCACCTCGGGCGCACGGAGTTCGGTATTCCCGCGCGCCACTTGCTGCCGCCGCTCGAGCGCTACGCGCACCTCGTGCTCGACGGGGAGGAGCGCCCGGTGGGGTACGTCGAGGCGACGCACGGGTGCCGCCATCGCTGCCGCCACTGCCCGCTGCCCGTGGTCTACGACGGCGCGCTGCGCGTAGTAGCGCGCAACACGGTGCTCGCCGACGTCGAGGCGCTCGTCGCCATGGGCGCTCGGCACATCACGTTCGGCGACGCCGACTTCCTCAACGGTCCCGGCCACGCCCTGCGCATCGTGCGGGCGATGCACGAGCGCTTCCCCGACCTGACCTTCGATTGCACCGTGAAGGTCGAGCACGTCCTCGACCACGCCCACCTGTGGCCGGAGCTCGCGGCGAGCGGCTGCCTGTTCGTCGTCACCGCGATCGAGACGCTGAACGACGAAATCCTCGCCCGCCTCGACAAGGGGCACAACGCGGCCGACGCCGCCGACGCGGTCGCGCTCCTGCGCGAGCACCGGATCGAGCCGCGCCCCACGTTCTTGCCCTTCACGCCGTGGACGCGCATCGACGACGTGCTCGAGCTGCTCGAGTTCGTTGTCGAGTACGAGCTCGTTGGCAACGTCGACCCGGTGCAGCTGTCATTGCGCCTGCTGCTGCCGCAGGGCTCGCTCCTGCTCGAGCGCCCGGACCCGATCCTCGCGGGGGCGCTCGGGCCGTACGACCAGGAGCGGCTGACCTACACCTGGTCGAGCCCCGACCCGATGGTCGACCTGCTCCAGGCGCGCCTGGCCGAGCTCGTCGAGCGCCGCGCCGCCGACGGTGATCGCCCCGGCTTGACCTTCGAGCGCGTGCGCGCCGCGGTGCTCGAGGTCTCGGGTCGGCCGGACGCCGTCGAGCTCGCCATGCCGAGCGGCTCGGTCGAGGGGCGGCCGCGGATGACCGAGCCGTGGTTCTGCTGAGCTGAGCCCACGGAGGGCCAGTTGGGCTCTCTGGGCGAAGGCTAGAGGCGACCGACCGCCCGTCGCCCCTCGGGCGCGAGGCCGCCGGGGTGGACGGGCTCCTCGGGCTCCTCGTCGGAGATCCCGAGCCCCGCTGTGATCACCAAGAACGCGCGTGCGTAGGGCGACTCGCGCGTGCGCTCGCGCAGCGTCGTCCACTCGACCTGCTCGCGCACCGAGCGCGCGATGTCGATCAGCGGCTCGTAGTCGAGGTAGTGCTCGTGCATGGCGAGCAGCTTGGCGGTGAGCACGTCGGTGACCTGCATCACGGGGATCGAGACGCCGAGCACGTCGAGCGAATCGCTGCGCGCGAACAGGTCGTCGTCGACGACCATCCCCATCGGCTCGTAGATGAGGTCCACGAGGACTTCGCCGTCCCAGGCCTTGAGCAGCCACTCCTCGGGCGGGCGGTCGGGGCGCAGCCCGGCGCCGACAAGGGCCTCGAGCGCACGTTCGGCGTGCTCCGGACGCAGCATGTAGTCGACGTCGTGCGCCGAGGCGGGCCCGCCGCGCGCCCAGCACGCCACGCCGCCGGCGAGCAGGAAGTCAACCTCGGCAGCCTTGAGGGCGGCGGCGGTCTTCTTGAGCGTAGCCTGGATGTCGTCGAAGGTGAGCTCCTCGGCGCTCATCGGGGGAGCCGTACCCCGGCGCCCGTGGGGCAGAACCCCAGGGGCAGGCCGTCGTGCGCGCGTTCGCGCGCCCGCAGACGGGTAAGCGAGCGACGATGGCGACCGACCCCCAAGCCGCTTCGGTCCCCGAGCGTCCGCTGCGGGTGGCCGCCGCGGGGGACGTGCACTGCTCCGCGGTGAACCGCGAGGCGACGCTCGCCGCATTCGAGGGCCTCGACGCGACGGCCGACCTGCTGCTGCTGGCCGGCGACCTGACCACCCACGGCGAGCCCGAGCAGGCGGAGGTCCTCGCCGAGGCATGCCGCTCGCTCGAGATGCCCATCTACGCCGTGCTCGGCAACCACGACCACCACTGCTCGCGCGGCGCCGAGCTCGGCCCGGTGCTCGCCGAGGGCGGCATCTCGGTTCTAGAGCGCGAGTCGGCGACCTGCCGCGTGGGCGGCGTCGAGGTGGGGATCGCCGGCGCCAAGGGCTTCGTCGGCGGCTTCGACGGCTCGTTCCTCCCGGACTTCGGCGAGCCGCTGCTGCGCGAGGTCTACGCGGAGTGCGGGCGCGAGGTCGAGGCGCTCGACCGCGGGCTCGCGGCGATCTCGGTGTGCGACCTGCGGATCGCCCTCCTGCATTACGCGCCGACGCCGGCGACGCTCCAGGGCGAGCCCCCCGGGATCTTCACGTTCCTCGGGTCGGGCCGGCTCGCCGAGCCGGTCGCCCGTCATCACCCCGACCTCGTCCTGCACGGGCACGCGCACGCGGGCACGCTCGAGGGAACGATCGAGGGCGTGCCCGTCTTCAACGTCTCCGTGCCGGTGATGGGCCGCGACTTCTGGGTGTTCGAGCACGTCGGGGCCCCGCGCGCCGAGCGCGAGGGCCTGAGCCTGCGGACGGCCTGAGCGCGCCGCCCGAGCGGGTTCAGACTTCCACGCCCTGGACGGAGAGCCAGTCGGCGACGTCGTCCGGGGGATCCCCGCCGTCGAACTCCGCGCGGGCGGCGAGTCGTAGCAGGTCCTCGCGCGGCTCGTCGACCTCGTCGCGGCGAAAGCGAAGGTAGGTCGTGACCGCGGCGGCCATGGTCACCGCCGGAACGTCACCCTCGGGATCGACCGAGCGGCGCGCCTCCTCGACGCGATCGCTCAGATCGGCCACCGCGTTGATCGGCTCGTCGGCGTCCTCGAGGTGGGCGACGAGCTCGCCGACCTCCGGGTCCTCGCCGGTCGGGTCAACGGCCTCGGCGGCACGTTGCACCGCCTGGGCCAGGGTCAGGTCGCGAGCTTGTGCGGTCATCGGCGTCCTCTCTGTCTCGGTTCGGAAGACGCCGTACCCGCGCGCTGGGTCGGCGATGCGCGCCCGGGCCTACTCGAAGTCGGCGACCTCGTGCGGGCCGACGCAGGCGACGGCGGGCGCGCCAACGACGTCGCGGGCGATCGCGCGCACCTCGTCGTAGGTCACGCCGTCGAGCGCGGCGATCGCCCGCTCGGGCGAGAAGATCTCACCGAACGTGACCTTCTGGGCGGCCGCACGCGCTGCGACGGCGTTCGTCCCCTCGAGCGCGAGCACCGTGGAGCCGGCCGCGTAGGCGCGCGCCCGCTCGACCTCGTCGGGGCGGGGTCCCTCCTCGGCGAGCTCGGCGACGATCTCGCGGATGCGACGGTAGGCCTCCTCGCACTTCGAGGAATCGAGCCCCGAGGCGACCTCGAGGCTCGCCGCGTCGGCGTGGGCCCAGGAGTAAGAGCGGATCGCGTAGCAGAGGCCCCTCTGCTCGCGGATCTCGTCGAAGAGGCGCGAGCCCATCGACCCGCCGAGCAGGGTGGTGTAGACGGCGAGCGCCGCCCGCTGGCGCAGGTCGGCCGGGTCGATCGGCGTGCGCCAGTGCAGGCGCAGGTGCGACTGGTTGGTCTCGCGCCCCTCGACGAGCACGCGCCGCTCGAAGGCCGGCGCCGGCTCTACGCCATCGCGCTCGGGCCGTCCCGGGAAGCGCTCGAAGAGCTCGGCGAGGCGGGCGTCTTCCACGCTCGACAGGTCGCCGGCGATAAAGGCGCCCCCGCGCGACGGCGCCCAGCGTCGCTCGCGAAAGGCGAGGATGGCGTCGCGCTCGAACGACTCGAGGTGCTCGGCCGGGCCGAGGACGGGCCGCGCGAGCGGATGGTCCCCGAAGGCGGCCCGGTCGAGCAGCTTGCTCGCCACGCTCGCGGGCTGGTCGTCCGAGCGGTTGATCTCCTGGATGACCACGCCGCGCTCGCGCTCGAGCTCGTCGCCGTCTACGCGCGCGCGCGCGACGAAGTCGGTGAGCAGTTCGGCGGCGTCCATGACGGCCTCCGCGCGGCAGGTGACGTGGAAGGCGACCACGTCGTGCGAGGTGTAGGCGTTGAGCTGCGCGCCGAGGCGCTCCGCGGTCTCGTTGACCTCACGGTAGGTCGGGTAATCCTCGCCGCCCTTGAAAACGAGGTGCTCAAGGAAGTGGGCCATCCCGTTTTCCTCCGCACGCTCGGTGCGGGCGCCGGCGTCGAAGGCGACGAGGGCGGTGACCGCCCGCGTGCCCGGCATCCGCAGGGACACGAGCGGCAGGCCGTTGGCGAGCGTCCTGTCGGCGATCTCGATCACCCGGAGAAGCCTAGGCGCTCCGGCACGCGCGGAGCGAGGAGCGCGGGCCGGGAGCGGCCGCACGTGCCGATGCCGCCCCCGTCCGCGTGCGGGTCTACGCTGCGCGCCGATGGAGGGTCGCTCGATCCCACCGCCGCCCGAGCGGGGGCCCGGACGCGAGCACGTCCAAGGGCGCACGTGGGAGGACGACGACCTCGAGCGCGCCCAGCTTGCGGAGGGGCTGACCGCCGCGCGTCGCTGGGCTTACTTCGCGGCCCTGCTCGCCGCGCTCGCGGCCGGGGCCGCCGCGGTCGCGATCGCCTTCGCGCTCGACGACGACCGCGGTCGCTCGGGTGCGTCGCGCTCGTCGGTGCGGGCGCTCCAGGAGGACGTCTCCGACCTGCGCAGCCGCGTGAGCTCCGCGCGTGCGTCCGGCGAGGAAGCCGAGAGCACCGCCGACTCGCTGTCGAGCCGGGTCGACGAGCTCGAAGGGGAGCTCTCGAACGCGCAGGGCCCGGACGAGGAGACCCAGCGCGAGCTCGATCGCCTGAGCGACGAGCTCGAGTCGCTGAACAACGAGGTCGACGACCTGAGCCGCAACGCGGGCTCGTCGGCCGACTCGTCGCCCTAAGGCCGGACGGTGCCGGCTGCCGCCACGCGTTCGCCGCGGCCTGCGCGCGAGACTCTGGGCGTGGCGAGCAGCCAACCCCGCCTCGTGCCCCTCGGCTACGGCAAGTACGTGCGCGCCGACCGCGTGTTCGCGCTCGTGCCCCTCGAGGCCGCCGAGCGCGGCGAGGGTCGGCGTACCTACGTGCACGTCGAGGGCGTCGCCGAGCCGGTGGTCGCCTCGCGCTCGGAGCGCGCGATCCTCGCGGACGTCGAGGCCGCGCTGGCCCAGGTCGCCGGGGCCCCGCGGCGCAGCTCGCGCACGGCCCGCGACCAGGAGGGCCTGTTCTGAGGCGGTGAGCGCGGCGCCGACTGCGGCCCCCGGTTGTTTGTCTGAGAATTGGCGGTGCCGTTTCAGGTCCGGTGGTCCCGAGCCGACAAGGAGGCATGCGGCGAAGGGAGCGGCACGCAGTCGAGCTTGCGGGCGGATTCCTGCTCGCCGGTCACGATTCCTCGAGGTCGTCGCCCGCGTCGAGGACGCTTTCGGCTACGACGATCGCAAGGCGCGGAAGCTCGTCCGCCGCCGCTCTCGCGCCTTCCGCCTCGCGACGATCGAGCGGCTGGGACCTCTACCGGGGTTCCGGGTGGCTGGGCGGAGGCGACGGCTTCTTCGGAGGCGGAGGCGACGGCCTTCTCCGCGGGCGGGGACGGTGGTTCGTTGGGTGGGTGCTGACTCCGGCGAGCACACCGTCATCGGGCACGCATAGGTCGCTCGGCGCGTCTCGCCGGGGGCCCTCGGACTCGGCCGCAGGAGCGGTACGGTTCGCACGAACCGAACGGGAGGAAGCACCACATGGGGACGAACCTGGCGAGCCTGCTGACGGACACCGCCGAGCGCGACGGCGACCTGACGGCGATCAAGCTCGACGACACCGAGGTCAACTACGGGTTCCTGAACGACGGAAGCGCCCGCGTCGCGGGCATGCTCGCGCAGCGGGGCTTTCGGAAGGGCGACCGCGTTGGGATCATGCTCCCCAACGTCCCGTACTTCGCGTTCATCTACTACGGCATCCTCCGCGCGGGCGGGATCGTCGTGCCGATGAACCCCCTCCTCAAGGGGCGAGAGGTCAACTACTACCTCGAGGACCCGGGCGCGAAGATCCTCTTCGCCTGGCACGACTTCGCCGAGGCCGCCGACGAGGGCGCCTCGTCGGCCGGCGCCGACTTCATCCAAATCCAGCCGGGGGAGTTCGAGAACCTCGTTCAGCATGCCGATCCCGAGTACGAGGTCGCCGACGTAAGCGGCGACGACACGGCGGTCCTCCTCTACACCTCGGGCACCACGGGCAGCCCCAAGGGAGCCGAGCTCACCCACTCGAACCTCAAACGAAACGTCGAGGTGACGCTGAGCAACCTAATCCAAATCGGTGAGGGCGACACGCTGCTCGGAGCGCTGCCGCTTTTCCACTCGTTCGGGCAGACGTGCGGTCTCAACTGCGGTGTGGCCGCGGGCGCGCGCCTGACGTTGATCCCGCGCTTCGACCCCGACAAGGCGCTCGAGATAATCGAGCGGGACGGGGTGACCATCTTCGAGGGCGTGCCGACGATGTACACGGCGATGCTCCACGCCGACAAGGCGGACGAAGTCGACATCTCGTGCCTGCGCCTGTGCGTGTCGGGCGGCTCCGCGATGCCGGGCGAGGTCATGCGCGCGTTCGAGGAGAAGTTCGGGTGCAAGGTGCTCGAAGGCTACGGCCTCTCGGAGACCTCGCCCGTGGCCTCGTTCAACCACCCCGACCGCGAGCGCAAGGAGGGCTCGATCGGCACGCCGATCGAGGGCGTAGAGATGAAGGTGGTCGACGAGGACCGCAACGAGGTGCCCCAGGGCGAGGTCGGCGAGATCGCCATCCGCGGTCACAACATCATGAAGGGCTACTGGGAGCGCCCGGACGCGACCGCCGAGTCCATCGACGTCGACGGCTGGTTTTACACGGGCGACATGGCCTACGTCGACGCGAACGGCTACTTCTTCATCGTCGACCGCAAGAAGGACATGATCATCCGCGGCGGCTACAACGTCTACCCGCGCGAGATCGAGGAGGTGCTGTACGAGCACGAGGCGGTCGCGGAGGGCGCGGTGCTCGCCGTCCCCGACGAGAGCATGGGCGAGGAGGTCGGCGCCGCGGTCGTGCTCAAGGGCGGCGGGGACGCGAGCGAGGACGACCTGCGGGAGTACGTCAAGGAGCAGGTCGCGGGCTACAAGTACCCGCGCAAGATCTGGTTCGAGGACGAGCTGCCGAAGGGCCCGACCGGCAAGATCCTCAAGAAGGACATCGAGGTGCCGGAGGCGGTGA
>DAIOHA010000038.1:0-6780 GCA_036744955.1 Thermoleophilaceae bacterium
GCGAGAGCCTGAGCGCGCTCTGCGAGATGAAGCCGAGCCCGCGCCACTCGAAGTGTGGCCGCAGCTCGAACACCTCGGCGAGCACCTCGAGCGCCTTGAGGTTCCCGTCGTAGGGGACGACGCGGCGGTACTGGTTCTCGACCTCCGCCCTGCCCTCGGCGAGCTGGCCGAGGATCATGTGGATCGACTGGAGCACGTCGAGCGGCTCGAAGCCCGAGACCACGACCGGCTTGCCGTAGCTCGCGGGGATGAACTCGAACGGCCGCGCGCCGACCACGGTCGAGACGTGCCCGGGCCCGATGAAGCCGTCGAGGCGCAGGTCGGGCGAGTCGAGCAGCGCGCGCAGCGGCGGGACGATCGTCACGTGGCTGCACATGCACGAGAAGTTCTCGATCCCCTCGGCCTTCGCGCGCTTGAGCGTGAGCGCCGTCGACGGCGCCGTCGTCTCGAAGCCGATCGCGAAGAAGACGACCTCGCGATCGGGGTTCTCGCGCGCGACCCGCAGCGCGTCGAGCGGCGAGTAGACCATGCGCACGTCGGCCCCCGCGGCCTTGGCGTCGAGCAGCGTCCCGTCAGAGCCGGGGACGCGCAGCATGTCGCCGAAGCAGGTGAAGATTACGCCCGGCTCGTGCGCGAGCGCGATCCCGTCGTCGACGCGGCCCATCGGGATCACGCAGACCGGGCAACCCGGCCCGTGCACGAGCTCGACGTTGCCCGGCAGCAGGTCGTCGATCCCGTACTTGTAGATCGAGTGGGTGTGCCCGCCGCAGACCTCCATGATCTTGTAGTGGCGGCCCGGCTCGACGAGCGCGAGGATCTCCCCGGCGAGGACCTGGCCCAGCTCGGCGTCGCGGAACTCGTCGACGAACCTCACGGCGCCACCTCCGGCTCGAGCCGGGCGAGCGCGACGCCGGCGTGGACGAGCAACTCGTCGCCGCCGGCGACGCCGGCGACGAGGCCGAGGTCGACCTCGCTGCGCGCCCCCTCGCCGTCGGCGCAGACCGCGAGCCCCCGCGCGGCGTCTAGCTCGACGACGCGCATCGCGACGCCCTCGTCGCCGCAGGTGATGCACCCGATCTCCGGGAGGCACTGCGGCACGAGGGCGTCGCGGCCGGTCATGCGCGGGCGGGCCCCCTCACTCGATCACGCTGCCCTTGAGCTCCTCGAGTTCCTGCTCGTAGTCGTCACCCATGCCCTCGAGCAACCGGAGCGTTGCGAGCGCCTCGTCCTCGTCGACCTTCGACATCGCGAAGCCGACGTGGATCAGGACCCAGTCACCGGGCTCGGCGCCCCCCTCGGCGCCGTCCAGGAGACCCACGTTGACCGTGCGGCGGACGCCCGCGACGTCCACTCGCGCGAGCCGTCTTTCCTCGTCGACGACGTCGACGAGTTGGCCCGGGATCGCCAGGCACACAACACACTCTCCTCCCCTGCGGCGATCCCTCAGCCGCCGCTCCACGGGAAACTACCACCCCGCGCGCGGCTGGGCAAGGCCGCGCCGTGAATAGGATGCGCGGCATGGCTCAGCGCCGGATCGCCGCGCACTGTGCGGTCGGAACGCTCGCCGTCCACTGCCTTCGCGAAGCCGCCGACCGGGCGCCTCCGCTCGGAGCCTCGTCCTAATCCGATGACCCGCGCGCGGCGGCCCGCCGCGCCCATCCAAGGAGGTTCCCTCGATGTCGCGAGGCCAACGCATCGTCCTTCTCGCCCTGGCCGCGGCCGTGGCGGTCGTCGCCGTGGTCCTCCTCCGGCCCGGCGGAGGAGGCGAGCGATCCGAGCGCGCGCCCACGAGCGTGCCTCAGGGCGAGACCCCGCGCGCCACCGGCGAAGCCGAGCCGCGCCCCTCTCCCGCGCCGCCGAAGCCGCGCGCGACCGCCATCGTCCTTCGCGACGGCCGGCCGGTTGGCGGCGTCAAGGACGTCACCGTGAAGAGCGGCGAGACCGTGCGCCTCGCCTTCCGCAGCGATGCGGCGGAGGAGGCGCACATCCACGGCTACGACCGCACGGTTCAGCTCAAGCCCGGCAAGACCGCGAGGGTCTCCTTCCCGGCCAGGCTCGAGGGCGTGTTCGAGATCGAGGCGCACTCGTCGGGCACGGAGCTCGCCTCGCTGCGGGTGGAGCCGTGAGGCGACGCGGCGCTCCGGCCGCCGCGCCCGTCGCGGGTGCGCTGCTCGCGCCGGCGACCGCCTCCGGGCACGGCCTCGGAAGCCGTGCCGACCTGCCGATCCCCGCCTGGCTCTTCGGCTGGGCCGCGGCGCTCGTCCTCATCGTCTCGTTCGTCGCGCTCGCCGTCCTGTGGACGCGCCCGCGGCTCGAGTGGGACACGTGGCGCCCACTGCCCGCCGGCCTCGGCCGCGTGCTCGCGAGCCGGCCGGTCGAGATCGTCTGCGGGCTCGTCGGCGTCGCGCTGCTGCTGCTGACGATCTGGAGCGGCGCCGCCGGCACGCAGACCACCACAGACAACTTCGCGCCGACGTTCGTCTACGTCATCTTCTGGGTCGGGCTCGTGCCCTTGAGCGTGGTCTTCGGCGACGTGTTCCGCGCCTTCAACCCGTGGCGGGCGGCCGGTCGGGCGATCGCCTGGGCTTCCTCGAAGGCGGCCGGCGAGCGGCTCGAGGCGCCGCTCTCCTACCCCGAGCGGCTCGGGCGCTGGCCCGCGGTGATCGGCCTGCTCGCGTTCACGTGGCTCGAGCTGGCCGCTCAGGACGGGGACACGCCACGCAACGTGGCGATCGCCACGCTCGTGTACTCGGTGGTCACCGGGGTCGGCATGGGTGTGTACGGCGTCGAGCCCTGGACGCGGCGCGCCGAGGCGTTCTCCGTCTACTTCAACCTGTTCTCGCGCATCTCTCCGGTCGAGCGCCGCGGCGACGAGGTCGGGGTTCGCCGCCCGCTCTCCGGCCTGAGCCGGGTCGACCTGAGCCCGCCGGGATCGGTGGTCCTGCTGGCGGTGATGATCGGTGGCGTGAGCTTCGACGGGGCGAGCGAGGGACCGGTGTGGGCGGCGGTCATCCCCGGCCTGACCAAGGCGCTCACCGGGCTCGGGCTCGGCCCCGGCTCGGCGGCCGAGTTCGCCTCGACGATCGGCCTGCTCGCGACGGTGGCGATCGTGCTCGGCCTCTACCGCCTCGGGGTGGCGGGCGCGCGCAGCGTCGGCGGCGGGTTCGACGGCCGGCGCCTCGCCCAGGGCTTCGCGCACTCGCTCGTCCCGATTGCGCTCGTGTACGTCCTCGCCCACTACCTCACGCTGCTCCTCTTCCAGGGCCAGGCGATCGCGCCGCTCGCGGCGGACCCGTTGGGCCAGGGCTCGGGCGGGCTCGGGTCGGCCTCCGCGGCGATCGACTACGCGCTCATCGGCGCCACGGCGGTCTGGTACATCCAGGTCGTCATGATCGTCGTCGGCCACATCGCCGCCCTCTCGCTGGCGCACGACCGCGCGCTCGTGCTGTACGACCGCCCGCAGCTCGCGGTCCGGTCGCAGTACTGGATGCTCGCAGTGATGGTCGCGTTCACGAGCATCGCGCTGTGGCTGCTCGCGCAGGCGAACGCCTAGTGCGGCGGGTAGCGTAGGCGGCGTCGCTCACCAGACCGTTCCGAGCAGGACCTGCATGAGGAAGGCCTGCACGGCCAGCATCGCCAGCACGGGGACGAGCCAGCGCCGCGGCAGCGCGGGCGCGGCGGCCACGCACGCGAGCGGCACGAGGAACAACCAGATGCGCTCGGTCTCCCCCTTCGTGAAGCCCGCAAGCGCGCTCGCTGCGACCACGGCGGCGAGCGCGAGCGCCGGCGCGCGACGCGCGCCGACCGAGCGCAGCCACAGGACGGCGACGGGCGGTCCGAGCGCCAGCATCCACGCGACGGGGGCGCCGAAGACGAAGTAGGGGTACGGCCGGATGCGGGCGATGCTCACGCGGTAGACCGCCTCGGTCGCAGCTAGCGACCCGAGCGGGTCGAAGCCCGTGAGCGCCCATGCGGCGACCAGAGCGCTGACGAGGCCGACGGCCGTGGCCGCGGCCGTCGTCAATCCCGATCGTGCTCCCTCGCGCAGCCACAGGGTGACGGCCGCCCAGGGTCCGACCGCGAGGTTCGCGTACGAGAAGAAGAAGGCCGCCGCGAGCGCCGCCGGGCCACCCACGAGCCGGGCGAGGCGGCGGCGGCAGACGAGCGCGAGCGCGGCGAAGGTCCCGAGCGTGGCGAAGAGCGCGTCCGCTGCGCTCGCCCCGTAGAGGAGCGCGCTCGGGCCGAAGACGAGAAGGAGCGTCGCGGCGCGCGCCGTGGCCTCCTCGTCGAGCAGCTCCCGCCCGAGCAGGTAGGTGAGCGGCACCGCGAGCACGCCGACCCCTATGACGAGCGCCGCCAACGCCGGCGCGGTCTCGATTCCGACCACGGCGACGAGCGTGAGCAGCCCCGGCGGGTGCCCGGCGGCGTGCACGGGGAGGGCCGAGGCGATCTCCGCGAAGCGGTCGAGGAACAGGAGCGGCCCGAACTCGAGCGCGGGAAGGGCGGCGAGGTACTCGACCGTGCCCTCGCCGAAGCGAGGGTCGAAGAAGATCCACAGATCGACAGGCCCGGCGCGCGCGACGTTGAGCGCGACGCGGAGGACGAGTGCGAGCGCGGTCGCGGCGAGCGCGAAGGCCGGCGGCCGCACGCGCGGAGCGCCCAGGGCGGGCGCCGCGACCACGCCGAGGGCAAGCAGTGCCGCCGCGAGCGGGGCGAGCGGCCCGAAGGCCGGGCGGAAACGAAACAGCGTGGGCGGAAGCGGCGCGCCGATATCACGGCCGCAGAGCACGAGTGCCGTGCCGACGACGATCGTCACGGCCGCGATGAGCCCCACTGCGATGATGAGCAGCGCGGCGGCTGAGGGGCGCGGACGGGCGGCCCATTGCCTGCCGAGCGCGCGCATCCGGCCCGACGATACGGCGGTCGGCGGGCGAGCGTCCGACTGGTAGCTTCGCCGCGTGCGCCGTGGCGCGCCCTCCCTCCTTGCCGCGCTGTCGACGCTCGCCGCGCTCGCGGCCTGCGGGGAGCAGCCCGGCGCCGAGCGTGCGCGCGCGGCTCGCTGCGGCGAGCGCGAGGCGCTTCCCGCGTCCCTACCGCCGTTCCCCGAGCCGGCGCGCTCGCCCCCGGTCGGCGAGCACCCGGCCGGCCGGGTGCTGCGCTTGCCCGGACGCCCCGAGGGACTCGCCTACGACGCGGGCCGGCGCCGGCTCGCGGTGGGCATCAACGACCCGCGCGCCGAGATCGCGTTCGTCGATTTGGAGACGGGGACGATCGAGCGCCGTGTCCCGCTCCCGGCCGGGCCGCGCCACCTCAGCTTCGCGCGGCCCGGGGGTGAACTGCTCGTCCCGGCCGAGCAGGCCGACGCGCTCGTCCGGGTCCCGCCGCGCGGCCAGCAGACGCTGACGCGCGTCGGGCGTGGGCCCCATGACGCCACGGCGGGCCCCGGCGACCGCGTGTTCGTCGCGAACGAGCACGCGAGCACGCTCACCGTGGTCGAAGGGCGCCGCGCTACCTGCAGGCTCCCGACGCCGGCGAACCCCGGCGGCCTCGCCGTCGATGAGAACGGAGAACGCGTCGGCGTGGTCGGCGTGCGTGCGGGCACGCTGCGCGTCTACGACGCGAGGCGGCTGCGCGGCCTCGCCGAGGTCGGCGTCGGCATCGGGCCGACGCACGTGGTCTCGAACGGGCGCCGCCGCTTCTACGTCGCCGACACGCGCGGGCACGCGATCGTCGTCCTGCGCACTCGCCCGCTTGCCGTCCTCGCCCGGGTCGCGCTGCCCGGCGCCGCCCCCTACGGCCTGGCCTACGACCCGCGGCGGCGCGAGCTGTGGGTGACCTCGACCGCCCGCAACCGCGTCGTCCTCTTCCGTGGCAACGAGCGCACCCGCAGCTTCCCGACGGTGCGCCAGCCGAACTCGGTCGCCGTCGACACGCTCACCGGCCGCGTGTTCGTGGCCGGGCGCTACCGCGAGCTCCAGGTCATCGACCCGCCGCTCGACACGCCCGAGTAAGCGCCGGCGGGCGACCCGGGAGTCGGCAGCCGCGCCGCCGGCTAGAGGTCGACCGCGCGCCCCGCGCGGAAGTCGTCGAGCCCGACGATCTGGCCGACGAGGTCCTCGGGCACCGGCGCGTCGGTGGTGACCGCCATGACCGCGTCGTCGGCACCCTGCTCGGCGGCGACCGCGGCCGAGACGATGTTCACGCCGCGCTCGCCGAAGAGCGTGCCGACGCGGCCGATCATCCCTGGCTGGTCGCGGTAGCGGAAGAAGGCGAAGTGCTCGGCGATGGGGATGTTGAAGCTGCGCCCGTACACGGCCACGAGGTGCGGCTCGTTGCGAGGCCCGAAGCCCGTGCCCGCGACCTCGACGCGCGCCCCGCTCGACTCGACGCACACGCGGATCAGCTCGTTGAAGTCGGACGCCGGCTCGCGCCGCTCGGCGACGACGATGCCGCGCTCCTCGGCGAGCGAGTGCGCGTTGACGAGATTCACCTCCTCCTCCGTGTGCCCCCGCAGCACGCCGTTGAGCACGGAGATCGTGAGCAGGCGCGTGTCGTGCTCGGACAGACGGCCCTCGTAGACGACCTCGATGCGGTCGATCGACGCGCCCTCCGACAGCGCCACCGCGATCTGCCCGAGCTGTGTCGAGAGCGGCAGGAAGGGCTCAAGCGCCTCGCTGTCCTCGGGACGCAGCGCGGGAAGGGTTCGCGTGTGGAGGACCCAGGTGCCGACGAAGCCCCAACAGCGGTCAGTCACGACGACCTCCCCGGGCTCCAGGCGGG
>DAIOHA010000038.1:6790-9444 GCA_036744955.1 Thermoleophilaceae bacterium
GACGGCGGTCGACACCACCCCGCCGGTGAGCGCGGCCACGACCTGCTCGGCGGTCTGGACGCCGGCCCGGTCCTGGGCCTCGACCGTCGACGCACCGAGGTGCGGGGTCACGACCACGCCGTCCATCTCGAACAGCGGGTGCTCGGTCATCGGCTCCTCGGGGAAGACGTCGAGCGCCGCGCCCGCGACCCTGCCGGCGCGCAGCGCGTCCTCGAGCGCCGCGTGGTCGATGAGCTCGCCGCGTGCGCAATTGACGATGCGCGCGCCCTCGCGCATGGCCGCGAACGCGTCCGCGTTCAGCAGCTCGACCGTGTCCGGGGTCTTCGGCAGGTGCAGGGTGATTATGTCGGCGCGGCCGTACACGTCCGCGGGGCTCGCCGCGCGCTCCACGCCGAGCTCGCGGTAGCGCTCGGCTGCCACGTAGGGGTCATATGCGACGACCTCCATGCCGAACCCGCGCGCACGCTCGGCGACGAGCTGGCCGATGCGCCCGAACCCGAGCACCCCCAGCGTCTTGCGGTAGACCTCGACGCCACCGAAGCGCGAGCGCTCCCACTTCCCGCTCGTGAGCGACATGTGGGCCTGCGGGACGTTGCGGCAGAGCGCGAGCATCAATGCGAGCGCGTGCTCAGCGGCGGCGAGCGTGTTCGACTCGGGGGCGTTCGCGACGACGATCCCCCGCCGGGTGGCCGCGGGCACGTCGATGTTGTCGACGCCTGTGCCGGCGCGTCCGATCACCCGCATGTGCTCGGCGCGTTCGATCAGGTCGCCGGTGACCTTGGTGGCCGAGCGCACGAGCAGCGCGTCGAAGTCGCCGATCCGGCCCTTGAGCTCGCCGTCCTGCCACTCGAGGCCGAGCTCGACGTCGAAGTGCTCGCGCAGGAGATCGACGCCGGAGTCGGCGATCTTCTCCTTGACGAGGACGCGCGGGGGGCTGTTCACGGGAGAGGGCGCTCGGGAGGACTCTCGGGGGCCGGCGCTCAGGCGCCCGCCGCCGGCGCGAGCGCGGGCTCGCCGGCCTCGACGAGCACGCTCTGCGCGGCCGCCACTCCGGCGCCGAGCTCGACGTCGGCACCCAGGTCGCGCAGCGTCATCTCGAGCGCCGAGAGCGCGGTGAGGATGTCGAAGGCGCCGAAGTAGCCGCAGTGGGCGATGCGGGCGATCTTGCCCTTGAGCTTGCCCTGGCCGCCGGCGATGGTGATCCCGTAGTGGTCGCGCATGCGCTTGGGCACGGCCGCGCCGTCGATGTCCTCTGGCAGCGCGATCGCGGTGACGACGTTGGCGCCCTCGTCCTCGGGGCCGAAGAGCTCGAGCTCGAGGCCTTGGACCGCTGCGCGGGTGGCGCGCCCGAGCAGGCGGTGGCGGTCGAAGACCTGCTCGAGCCCTTCCTCGTCGATCAGGTCGAGCGCCACGTCGAGCGCCCGGAAGAGCGTCACCGCCGGGGTGAACGGGCTGTCGGGCGGGTCCTTGCGCTGGCCCTTGGCCGTGCGCCCCCAGTCGAAGTAGAAGCGCCCGCCCGGTCCGTCGGCGGCATGGGCGAGCGCGCGCCCCGACACGCTCGCGAAGCCGAGGCCCGGCGGGCACATGAGCGCCTTCTGGGACCCTGATACGACGACGTCGACGCCCCACTCGTCCTGGGGAATGGGCACGGCGCCGAGGCCCGAGACCGCGTCGACGGCGAGCATGACGTCGTGCGAGCGCGCGACCTCGGCGAGCGCGGCGACGTCGTTCACCACGCCGGTGGAGGTCTCCGACAGCGTGGTGAAGCAGACCTCGACGCCGTCGTTCTCGGCGAGCAGCCGGTCGAGGTCCTCGGGCTCCACCTTGTTGCCCCAGCCGGCGTCGTGGTGAACGAACTCGGCGCCGAAGGCCTCGCACAGCTCGGCCCAGCGCTCGCCGAACTTGCCGCACGAGGCGACGAGCGCGGGGCGGCCCGGGCGGGCCAGGTTGGCGACGGCGGACTCCATCGCTCCCGAGCCCGACGACGCGAAGCAGAGCACGTCGTTGTCGGTCTGAAACACGCGCTTCAGGCGCTCGAGGCAGCGCGCGTAGATCTCGATGAAGGCCGGCGCGCGGTGGTAGAGGATCGGCTCGGCCATGACCTGCGCGACGGCCGGCGGAAGCGGCGTCGGACCGGCGGTCATGAGCTGCGACTTGATGAAGGCGTCGGCCATGGGCGGGCGAAGACGATAGCGGACCGCCCCCTCGGCGCCGGGCCGCCGAGTCAGGCCCGAGCCGGCTCCGCGTCGGCCCGTTCGGACGCGTTCGCAGCCTTCGGAAGTCGGGCCGCGGATGTCAAGCCGCGCGTCCGAGCGCGATCAGAACTCGGTGTCGATCCAGTCCATCATCGAGCGCAGCTCGCGGCCCTCGCGCTCGATCTGGTGGTCCTTGCCCTCCTGGCGCAGGCGCTCGAAGTTCTCCTGGCCGGCGCGGTTCTCAGCCACCCACTCGCGGGCGAACTCGCCCGACTGGATGTCGGCGAGGATCTCGCGCATGGCCTGGCGGGTCGGATCGGAGATCACCTTCTTGCCGCGCGTGAGGTCGCCGTACTCGGCGGTGTTCGAGACCGAGTAGCGCATGCCCGTTATGCCCTTCTCGTACATCAGGTCGACGATCAGCTTGAGCTCGTGCAGGCACTCGAAGTAGGCGAGCCG
>DAIOHA010000039.1:0-9356 GCA_036744955.1 Thermoleophilaceae bacterium
AGGGCCGGGCGGCCGGCGTGGATGCGCGCAAACCGACCCGTGCCCGGCACAGGCAACGCTCAGCGGGCCTAGGAGTGATGGAACTCCTCGGGTCGGCTGCTTTAGCTGCCGGTGCGCGCGCGGTGCTTGCATCCAGGCCAGCAGCAGGGCCGACGCTGGCCTTCCTCGAGCTCCTCCTGGGTCCGGCGGATGCGACGCTCCCGCGTGATCTGCTGCTTCGCATCCTCGACCCAGCAGATGAACTCGTTACGGGCCAAGGGCGTGATGTCCTTCCATGCCGCGAGTGCCGTGGTGTTGGCAATTAGCGCCTCGCGCAGGTCTGCAGGCAACTTGTGCACTACCCCACCAGGCACGCGCCCGCTGCTCATAGGGCCACACGGTAACGAGCCGGAGGACGCGAGGCTCGAAGACGATGACGGTGATGCCGCCCGCCATCTAGGACCCGGCTGTTGCTCACGCCCTGACGAGCCGCCGCAGCACCGCCTCCCAGAGCTCTCGTGCGCATGGGTCCTATCTGCGGCGCTGCTTCTTCTTAGCGCATGCGGAGACGACGCCTCCCGCCTCGGAAAAGAGCCCCCTTCGCAAACGGCCTCCAAGCTCTCCCGCCTCGAAAAGGCACTCGATGCCTACGAGCCCCGGGCAGGCGGGGAGGTCGGCGCGAACGCCGTCGTCCGGAGCGACGTCCTCGGCAATACTCGCCGGCCGTGATGTCACCGGTGGCCACAGTCATCTCGACCCTCGCGGGACCGGCGATCATCGTGCTCGCCCTGCGCGACATCTTCGACGCGCTCTTCCACCAGGGCGCGCGCGGCGTCCTCAGTCGGTGGATCATGCGCGGCACGTGGTGGGTGTTCCACCGCCTGACTCGCGTTCGGCGCGGCCTGTTGCCCATCGCGGGCCCGACAATGCTGCTGCTCATCGTCGTCACATGGGCGGGGATGCTCGCGATCGGGTGGGCGCTCATCTACTGGCCGCACATGCCCCAGGGCTTCTTGCTTACCTCGCCGCCATCCGAGCTCCCGCTCGGCCACCTGATCGACTCGCTCTACATCTCGCTCGTGACGCTCTCGACGATCGGCTTCGGCGACATTACGCCCGTCTACGGCTGGCTCCGGCTGCTGATGCCGGTCGAGGCGCTCATCGGGTTCGGCCTGCTGACGGGGAGCATCTCGTGGCTTCTGTCGATCTACCCAGCCCTGCTGCGCCGCCACTCGCTCGCCTACGAGGTGTCGCTCCTGCGCGAGGCCGAGCAGGAGCGCGGCCTCGGTATCAGCGACCTCGACGACGGGGGAGCGGAGTCGCTCTTCGCCGAGCTGACCTCCCGGCTCGTGACCGTCGAGCGCGACCTCGTGACCTTTCCGATCTCCTACTACTTCGCCGCGAGCGACCGCCGCTTCGCGCTCTCGTCGGTCATGCCCTACCTGCTCGAGCTCGCCGAGCGCGGCTGTCGCGAGGAGCTACGCGACTCGCTGCGCCTGCGGGCAATGCTCCTGCGCGAGGCGATCGACGACTTCGCGCGGACCACCGCCGCGCGCTTCCATGGCCATCGCTCCGAGTCGACCCAGGAGCTGCTCGAGGCCTACGGGCGCGATCACTTCCGCGATCGCGAGCGGGAGAAGATCGCCTACGATGCCGCCACCTGAGCGCCCGACCGTCCTCGTCACGGGCGCGACCGGCGGCCTCGGGCGGGCGACCGCCGGGCGGCTCGCCGAGCTCGGCACGAAGGTGCTCGTGCACGGCCGCAGCCGTGAGCGGGCGGAGGCGGTGGTGAAGGAGATCGGACCGGCGCCGGGCGCCGCCCAGCCCTTTGTCGCCGACCTGTCGTCGCTCGACGAGGTCCGCCGCCTCGCGAACGAGGTCGAGCAGGCCGCCGACCGCCTCGACGTCCTCGTCAGCAACGCCGGCATCATCGCCGAGCGCCGCGAGCTGAGCGCCGACGGCCACGAGCTCACACTCGCGGTCAACCACCTGTCCCACTTCCTGCTGACGATTCGTCTGCTCCCGCTCGTTCGGCGCTCAGCGCCGGCGCGCATCGTGAACGTGTCGTCGATTGGCCAGTCCGCGATCGACTTCGACGATCCCATGCTCGAGCGCCGGTACGACGCCTTCCGCGCCTACGCGCAGAGCAAGCTCGCGCAGGTCATGTTCACCTTCGAGCTCGCCACGCGCCTGCGCGACGAGGGGGAGGACGGCGTGACGGTCAACGCCGTGCACCCCGCGACGCTCATGGACACGAAGATGGTGCGCGAGGCCTTCGGGCGTGCGAGGAGCACAGTCGGCGAGGGCGTCGAGGCGGTGGTGCGGCTGGCCGTCTCCGACGAGGTCGTCGGCGTCAGCGGTCGCTTCTTCGACGGGAAGTGTGAGGCCGGCGTCGATCGGCAGGCGCTCGATCCGGGCGTCCGGCGGCGGCTGTGGGAGCTGAGCGAGCGTCTGACGCGTTGACGCGCTAGGCGATGCCGGCGGCGCGCGCCCGCTCGCACGCCTCGGCGACGCCTCCGTGCCACGGCTCGCCGTGCCCGGTGAGGAGCGTGTGCACGCCCGTCTCGGCGAGGCGATCGAGTGAGCGCTTCGCCTGCGCCGAGTCGGCGGTAGCCGCGCGGGCTGTGAGTTGCGGTCCCTCAGCGCCCGTGTACGGGTTGAGGGTGACGAGCGCGTCGCCCGCGATGATCGCATCGCGGTCGGGGAGGTGCAGCGCGCAGTGGCCGAAGGTGTGGCCGGGCGTGTAGACCACGCGCGGCCGCCCCGGAACGTCGAGCACTTCACCGTCCGAGAAGGTGCGGAGCTCGCGCAGGCGGGGGGTCGTCAGGACGCCGGCGCGCATGAACGCGACGAGGTGCCGCCGCGGCTGGGCGTGGCCGAGGTAGAGAAGCGGGCTGCGCTCGGTCTTGTAGTGCATGGGGTGGCGCGCGAGCCAGACCTCGTCCTCGTGGATGAAGACCGGCACGTCGAGCTCGTGCCGCGCGAGCTCGGCGAAGCCGAGGTGGTCTAGGTGCGCGTGGGTGAGAACGACGGCCTCGAGGTCGCCGGGGATGCGGTCGATGGCGGCGAGCGCCTCGTGCAGAGACAGCCACGAGGTGGGCAGGCCCGTGTCGTAAGCCGCGACGCGGCCATCCTCCTCGACCAGGTACCAGTTGACCTCGGCGTCCTCGATGCGGTGGACGCCCTCGGCCACGTTCAGGTCGAGGCGGTCGCTCATGCAGTGCTCCCGTTCGGGCCGCCGCCGGGGTCGGCGACCGCGTGCGCCGCCTCCTCGGCAGCCTCGAGCTGACGCTCGACGAGCGCGAGGCCCGAGTCCCAGAAGCCGGGGTCGGCGAGATCGACGTCAACTATCCGCCCGAGCTCCTCCGGCGAGCGCGAGCCGCCCGCGGCGAGCAGCTCGAGATAGCGCGGCACGAAATCCTCGCCCTCCTCGAGGTAGCGCTCGTAGACCGACAGCGCGAGCAGCTGGCCGTAGGCGTAGGCGTACACGTAGCCGGGCGTGTGGATGAAGTGGGGGATGTACGACCACCACCTCACGTAGCCGCCGGTGAGCTCGACCGAGTCGCCAAGCAGCTCGCCCTGGGTCTCGAGCCAGAGCTCGCCGAAGCGCTCGGGGGCGAGCTCGCCGCTCTCGCGCCGCGCGTTGTGCACGCGGTCCTCGAACTGGTTCATCGCGGTCTGGCGGAAGACAGTGGCGATCGAGTCCTCGATGCTGCCGGCGAGAAGCGCGAGCCGCGACTGCGGTGACGCGGCGCGCTCGAGCAGGCGCGCGAACAGCATTTCCTCGCCGAACACCGACGCGGTCTCGGCGAGCGTGAGCGGGGTGTGGTGATGGAAGACGCCCTGCCGCGCGCCGAGTGCGGCGTGCACGCCGTGTCCCATCTCGTGGGCGAGCGTCAGCGCGTCGCGGCGCTTCGAGGTCCAGTTGAGCATCAGGTAGGGGTCGCGCGAGGGCACGGTGTAGGCGCAGAACGCGCCGCCGCGCTTGCCGGGCCGGAGCGGGGCGTCGATCCGCCGGCCGTCGAAGAACTCGCGCGCCACGCGACCGAGCTCGGGCGAGAACGAGCCGTAGGCGTCGAGCACGAGGTCGCGCGCCTCGGGCCAGGGCATCGTCTCGTCCTCGGAGACGACGGGCGCCATGCGGTCGTAGTCGGCGATGCGGTCGACCCCGAGCAGCCGCGCCTTGAGCCGGTACCAGCGCTGCGGGAGGTCGTAGCGGCGCTTGACCGCGTTGACGAGCGCGGCGACCGACTCGTCGCTCGCCTCGTTCGAGAGGTTGCGGCTCTGGAGCCAGTGGCCGTAGCCGCGCAGCCGGTCGTCGACGGCCTTGTCATGTAGCAGGGTGTTGAAGAGGTAGGCGCGCGTACGCAGCCCCGGCTCGAGCGCCGCCGTCACCGCCTCGGCCGTGGCCCGGCGCACCTCGCGGCTCGGGGCGGTCAGTCGGCTGAGCGCCGCGTCGAGCGGCACACACTCGGTCTCGCGCCCGGCGCCGTTGACGGGCTCCTCGGGCGGGGCGTCGACCTCGATCGCCGACACGAGCTCGGAGAACAGGCGCGCCCACGCGCTCTCCCCGGTCACGCGCTTCTCGGCGAGCACGCGCTCCTCGGGCTGGCTCAGCAGGTGCGGGCGGTAGCGGCGCTGGGTGTGCAGGTGGTGGCGGGCGAAGTCGAGCCCGTCGGCGGCGAGCAGCTCCTCGGCGCGATCGTTGTCGAGCGCCGCCCACTCGAGCTCGAAGAAGAGCAGCGCCGTCTCGATCTCCGTGCCGCGCTCGCGCACGCGTTGGAGCAGGGCGCCGCGTGCGGGCTCCTGCGTGTTCGTGGAGAACCACAGCATCGCGTAGGAGCCCGCGCGGCCGGCGAGCTCCTGGATCTCCGCGAGCTCGCTCATGGCGCTCACCAGACGCTCGTCGTCGAGCTCGGCGACCCGCCCCTCGTGCTCCTCGGCGAAGGCGCGGGCGCGCGAGGTCGCGAGGTCGAGCAGCCGCTCGACGCCGGCCTCGCCCTCGCCGTCGACGAGCGGCTCGAGGTCCCAGGCGACCTCGGAGGCGTCGCCGTCGAGGTTGGCGGCCGGAGCGCTCGCCACGACTAGGAGACGTACTTGCGGTTGGTCGACTCCATCTGCGGGCGGTCGAGCAGCCGCAGCATCTGCTCGACGTGCGGAGGGACCACACGCCGCGCCGGTGACGCCGACCACATCGTCCGCATCGCGTCGGCGAAGGCGAGCGCGGAGACGCGGTCCCGCGGAACGGTCCGCGCCAGGTGCAGGGTGCGCCGCAGCGCGCTCGAGGCGGGACGGCGCAGCCAGTTGAACCACAGCGTGTTGCGCAGGCCGGTGCGGCGGCGCTCGTCCGCCGCCTCGCCCACGCGCCGCGGCGGATCGTGGTGGGCGACGACCTCGGGCAGGTAGCGGATCTCCCACCCGTGCGAGGCGAGGTCGCAGGCGAGCCACTCCTCCTCGCCGCCGATCATCACCGTGCGCTCGAAGCCGCCGCCCTGGAGAAAGGCATCGCGCCGAAAGATGACCGCGCAGGCTATGAAGCCGAGCACGGGCGTGCCGGGCAGGGAGGGGTCGCCGGGCAGCGGGCTCTCGCGCAGCTCCTCGCAGATGGGGTCCTCGCGCTCCTCCCCTCCGACGAGGATGCGCCCGTGGATCGCCCCCAGGCGCGGGTGGCGGTCGAAGGCCTCGACGGCGGTCGCCAGTGCCTCCGGCGCCCACCACGAGTCGTCGTCGGAGAAGGCGACGTAGGGCGTCTCGACATGCTCGACGCCGACGTTGCGCCCCGCCGCTCCGAGGTTCTCGGGCAGCTCGATCACGTCGACCTGCGGGAACTCGCGCCGGACCGCCGCTGCCGTCCCGTCGCTCGATGCGTTGTCGACGACGACCACCGGCGGCCGCTCGGGGAGCGCCGAGACCTCGCCGAGGCTACGCAGCGTCGGCCCGACCCGGTTGTGGGTCAGCATCACGATCGACACGCGCGCGCTCTCGGACATCGGGTCGATGGGCGCTCTACCCGGCGGGAAGGAACTCGCAACACGCGGGCGAATCGAAGTGGCGTGTCGCAGCCGGTGACCACTCAGCTCGCCACGCTGTCGGGTGAGATCCGGGAGCGCTTCGAGGACTTCTCGCGCTCCCAGAAGGACGTCGCGCGCTACATCGTCGACCACCTCGACGAAGCCGCCTTCCACACCGCGGAGGAGCTCGCCCGCCGCGCCAACACGTCGAGCTCGACCGTCGTCCGCTTCGCCCAGGCGCTCGGCTTCGACGGCTTTCCCGGCCTACAGGCGGCCGCGCGCGAGGAGTACCGCCGCTGGCGCGAGAACCCCGACACCGGGCCCGAGCCGCTGCCCTCGGCGCCGCTCTTCCCGCTCGACCAGACCGAGTTCGAGGCGGCCCTTGCCGCCGACCACTCGAACCTCGAGGAGACCGCCCGCCAGATCGACCGCGAGGAGGTCGAGGCCGCCGTCGACCTTATCTCCCGCGCCGACCACATCCTCGTGTGCGGCACCGACCAGATGGCCTTTTTCGCGAGCTACCTGCGTCACCTCCTGCTGCTGCTCGACCTGCGCTGCGAGGTCGTGGCGAGCGCGAGCCAGGAGGCGCTCGCCCGGCTTGGGAAGATCGACGAGTCGACGCTCCTCATCGCCCTATCGGCCGGTCGTGCCCACCCGCTCGTCTCGCGCGCGCTCAAGTTCGCCCGCAACCGCGGTGCGAACACGGTCGCCGTCTGCGACGCCACCCTGTGTGAGGCGGCGAAGCTCGCCCGCCACCGCATCTACTACTCGTCCGGCAGCCCAGGCTACGTGCGCTCGCACACCGCGCTCCTCGGGCTCGTGCAGGCACTGGCGTACGGTGTCTACGCGCGCGACGAGTCGGCCTACGCCGACCGCATCAAGGCGTTCAAGCTGAAGTAGTTCCGCCGCCGCGCCCGACCCGCCCGCGGCTACCATCCGCGGCGATGCCCGACGTCGCCACCCACCGCGTCAAGACCGGCCTTGCCGAGATGCTCAAGGGCGGCGTGATCATGGACGTCGTCACGCCCGACCAGGCGCGCGTGGCCGAGTCGGCCGGCGCGGCGGCGGTAATGGCGCTCGAGCGCGTCCCGGCCGACATCCGCGCCGCCGGCGGCGTCGCGCGCATGTCCGACCCCACGATGATCGAGGGAATCAAGGACGCCGTGTCCATCCCGGTCATGGCCAAGGCGCGCATCGGCCACTTCGTCGAGGCGCAGGTGCTCGAGGCGCTCGAGGTCGACTACATCGACGAGTCCGAGGTCCTCACGCCCGCCGACGAGGCCAACCACATCGACAAGTGGGCGTTCAAGGTGCCGTTCGTGTGCGGCGCGACGAACCTTGGCGAGGCGCTGCGGCGGATCGGCGAGGGCGCCGCGATGATCCGCACGAAGGGCGAGGCGGGGACCGGCAACGTCGTCGAGGCGGTGCGCCACATGCGCGCGATCCAGGGCGGGATCCGCCGCCTGGCCTCGCTCGAGGAGAGCGAGCTGTTCGCAGCGGCGAAGGAGCACGCCGCGCCGCTCGAGCTCGTCCGCGAGGTCGCGAGCGCGGGCCGGCTGCCCGTCGTAAACTTCTCGGCCGGGGGCATCGCCACGCCGGCCGACGCCGCGCTCATGATGCAGCTCGGCGCCGAGGGCGTGTTCGTCGGGTCCGGAATCTTCAAGTCGGAGGACCCGGAGCGGACGGCCGCGGCGATCGTCGAGGCGACGACTCACTTCGACAACCCCGAGCGCGTCGCCGGCGCCTCGCGCGGCCTCGGGGCGGCGATGTCCGGTCTCGAGATCTCCGAGCTCGCGGAGGCCAACGGCGGCGGGCTGCTCCAGCACCGCGGCTGGTAGCCGCATGAGCACCGGGGCGCTCGCGCAGGGCGAGCAGAGGGACGCGGGCCCGAAACCGATCGTCGGGGTGCTCGGCCTCCAGGGCGACTTCGAGGCACATGCACGGACGCTCGCCGAGCTCGGCGCGGAAGCTCGCGTCGTGCGCGAGCCGGCGGACCTCGTCGGGCTCGACGCGCTCGTCATCCCCGGAGGCGAGTCCACGACGATGACCCTCGGGATCGAGCGCGAGGGGCTCGCCGAGCCGCTGCGCGATCTCGTGCGCGCCGGGACCCCGACGCTCGGGACGTGCGCCGGGCTGATCATGCTCGATCGCGACCACCTCGACCTGCTCGACGTGCGCGCCGAGCGCAACGCCTTCGGCCGTCAAGTGGCGAGCTTCGAGGAGGAGCTCGAGCTCCCGCTCGAATCGGAGGGCGCCGGCGAGCCGGTGCGCGCCGTCTTCATCCGCGCCCCGTGGGTTGCCGAGCACGGTGACGAGGTCGACGTGCTCGCCTCGGTTCGCGGACGGTCGGTGGCCGTGCGCCAGGGCAACGTGCTCGCCGTCGCCTTCCACCCGGAGATCGTGGGGGAGGAGCGCCTGCATCGTTGGCTGCTCGAGCGCGCGGCCGCGCGCCGCGAGCGTGGCGACGGCGCGCCGACGCCCGAGCCCGTAGGCGGCCTGCCCGCGGGAGGAGCGGCATGAGGGACGCCCGCGCGGACGACCTCGCGCGCATCATTGTGCGCTACTCGACGCGGGTGGCCCGCGGCGACGTGTGCGCGATCCAATCGACCACGGGCGCCGAGCCGCTCGTCCAGGCCGTCTACGAGGAGGTCCTGCGCGCGGGCGGCCTGCCGATCGTGCAGCTCACGACCGAGGACGCCGCAGCGGCGTTCTACGAGCTCGCGTCGGACGAGCAGCTCGACTGGATCCCGCCGACCGCGGAGTGGACGGCCGAGAACGCCGACGTGCGGATAGCGATCATGGCCGAGGCCAACACGCGCGCGCTCACCGGCGTCGACCCGAAGCGTCAGGCCCGCCACGCGCGCGCGCGCAAGCCGCTCATGGAGACCTCGATGCGCCGCGCGGCCGCGGGCGAGTACCGCTGGAACGTCACGCTCTTTCCCACGCACGCCTACGCGGGGGAGGCCGGCATGTCGCTAGCGCGCTACGAGGACTTTTACTACGGCGCGTGCCTCGTCGGCGACGGCGACCCGGTGACCGCCTGGCAGCACCAGTCGGACGAGGTGCGGCGGCTCGCGGAGTGGATAGAGGGGCGCGAGGAGGTACGGGTCACCGCGCAGAACGGCACGGACATCAAGCTCGGTATCGCCGAGCGGACCTTCATTCCCTGCGTGGGCGAACACAACATGCCCGACGGCGAGTTCTTCACCGGGCCGGTCGAGGACTCGGTCAACGGCGAGGTCGCCTTCTCGTTCCCCGCGGTCTACGGGGGTCGCGAGGTCGCGGACGTGCGGCTGCGCTTCGAGGATGGCCGCGAGGTCGACGCCGCGGCCGAGCGCGGCGAGGACTTCCTGATCGAGACGCTCG
>DAIOHA010000040.1:0-9328 GCA_036744955.1 Thermoleophilaceae bacterium
GACGAGCGAACACGGAGATGAGCGAGCCGCCGAAGCCGAGCCCGACGAGCGCCTGGACGGAATCGAGCTCCTCGACGCCGAGCAGGATCAGGACGCCGTAGTAGCCCGCCACCCCGAGCAGCGCGAGGCCGGCCACGAGCAGTCCCGTCACCGCGCCGCCCTTGAAGGCGACGTCGAGTGCGCCTGAGATGCCGCCCCGCGCGCGCTCGGCGACGCGCGCATTCGCCCGCACGGACACGTTCATGCCGATGAACCCGGCGGCCGCCGACAACGCGCCGCCGATCACGAATCCGACGGCCGCCGGTACGTCGAGCGTCACCGCGATCAGGATCGCGAGCACGACGGCGACGCCGGCGATGATCGTGTACTGGCGCGTGAGGTAGGCGCGGGCGCCCTCCTGCACGGCCTGGGAGATCGACTGCATCTGGGCATTGCCCGGCGAGAGCGCGAGCAGCCAGCGTGTGGTGGCAAGCCCGTAGACCACGGCCGCGCCGGCGCACGCCAGCCCGATCACGACTCCCCAGTTGGTCAAGAATTCGGTCAAGATTCCTCCGGTCTCAGCTCGTGGCGGCGCGCGGCGCGGTGACAGGACTGCGACCGCAGCCCGAGGCGGGCGCGGAGTACGCGTCGTGTCGCGCCCGGCGCGAGCAAGCCGTCTCGTCACGGCGGGCACGCGGGCGCCATGCGGGTCTTCTGGATTAAGGCGCGGGCAGTCTAGCGCCGCGCTCAGTCGAGCCGGGGCGCACCCGGACGGGAGCCGGGCCGCGTCCCTAGGCGCCCGGCGGGGTCCAGATCTTCGACCGGGCTCGCTCGCGCTCGGGGTCGGCGGCCGGGGCCTCGGCGGCGGGCTCGCCGCCCGGTGCCGCCGGTCCGCCCGCAGGGGGCGGCACTGCGGTGCCGCCGGGTCCGCCTGCGGGCGGGGGCGATGCGGCGCCCCCGGGTGCGCCGGCGGGCGCGCCCCCCTCGGCGCCGGCGCCTCCGGCCTCGGCGCCGGCCGCCTGCGCCGCCCGCGCGTAGGCAACCTGCAGCTGGCTCAGCGCGTCGCGGATCGGACCGAGGTCACCGGGAACGAGCGGCAGCAGCGCGCGCGTCGCCTCGATCGCCGTGCGCGCCTGCTCGAGGTCCACGCCCCCGCCCTCGGCCTCCGCGCCCTCCGCCGGCGCGGTCAGCCCGAGGCGCCGCGCGGCGAGGTTGACGAGCGTGACCACGGTCTGCAGGAGCACGTCGTGCACGCTCAGGCGGCGAAGCTGCTCCTCGAGCGCAGCCTGCACCTCCTCGTCGCTCGGCGGAGCGCCTCCAGCGGGTCCGGCGCCTCCGGCGCCCGGCGGCGGTCCCTGCGGTCCCCCTGCCGTCACGTCGTCACCTCCTCGGTCGCGTACGTGCGCTCGGTCAGTGCCACCTCGGCCCCGAACGCCTCCCGGATCGTCGCACCTTCGTCGACCGCACGGCGCTGACGAGCGGCGGACGTCTCGGCCGGGAGCTGCGGGTCGAGGCCCAGCTCGGCCCGCGCGGGCGCCGTCCACGCGAGCAGCCGGTCGGGAAGGGCGGCGGCCGGGAACTCCTCGCCGCGGTCGAGGTCGATCATCCGCCCCTCGAGCCCGTAGCGGATCGCTCGCCAGAAGTTCTCCTCGACGACGCGCCCCGAGTGGACCGCGGCCGGCACCCCGTCGTCGACGTCGAGCGCCGTCTGGGCCACGCACGTGACGATCAGCGCGGCGAGGGCGCTCGAGTCGGCGGCGCTCGGCTGCGCATCGCAGATGCGTACCTCCACGGTCCCGAACGCGTGGTGGGGGCGCACGCTCCACCACAGCTGCGTCGACTCGGAGATCGAGCGCGTGCGCATGAGCCACTCCACGTGGCCGGCGTAGGAGGCGAAGTCGCCGAACGGCTCGGGAATCCCGCAGCGCGGAAAGCTCTTCGTGAAGATTTGCGTGCGCGCGGAGGCGAGCCCCGAGTCCTCGCCGTCGAGGAACGGCGAGCTCGCCGAGATCGCGAGCAGCTCCGGCAGGAGCGGCCGCAGCCGGTCGCATATGGCGATCGCCCGGTCAGCGCCGCGCACGCCGACGTGCACGTGCAGGCTGAAGGTGTTATTGCGCCGCGCCACGTAGCGCAGCTCCTCGCGCAGGCGCCGGTAGTGCTTCGTGTCGATGATCTGCTGCTCCTGCCACGGGCTCCAGGGGTGTGCTCCGGTGGCGCCGAGCCGCACGCCGTGCTCTTCGGCGAGCCGCGCCAGCCGCGCCCGCGCCTCGCGCTGGCGCCCGAGCGCGTCGGCGAAGCTCTCGCCGCGGCCAGAGCGGATCTCGATCTCCGAGGAGATGAGCTCGCCGGCCAGCGACTCGGCGAGGACGGAGTCCGAGCGACCGGTGTCGCGCAGCTCCTCGAAGCGCTGGGTGAGCGAGAGCGTCTCGGGGTCGAGCAGGTGGAACTCCTCCTCGAGACCGACCGTGAAGTCCTCGGAGGCCTCGAAGACCTCGCGCGCGCGCACCATGTCGAGCATGAGCTGCAGCCCCGGCTAGGCCAGGTAGAAGTAGAGCGCGTGCAGCAGGTCGACCGCCGGGCTAGAGGTGTGCACGATCACGCCCGCCGGCACCTGGAGCAGCGCCTCCGAGTAATTGAAGATGATGCGCACCCCGGCGGCGACGAGCTCGTCGGCCACGCCCTGCGCCGCGTCGGTCGGCACGGCGAGCACGCCCACGACCGCGCGCTCGCGCTCGACCACCTCGGCGAGCTCCTCCGAGGCCCGCACCTGCAGCTCGCCGCTCGAGCCGATCGGCTCGCCGACCTTCGAGGCGTCCGAGTCGAAGACAGCGACGACGCGAAAGCCGTGCTCGGCGAAGATGTCCGAGCCGGCGATGGCGCGGCCGAGGTGGCCGGCGCCGAACAGGGCGATGTTGTGCTGCCCGCTCGTGTGCAGGATGCGCCGGATCTGGCTCAGCAGCGCATCGACGTTGTAGCCGACGCCGCGCTTGCCGAACTTGCCGAAGCCCGAAAGATCGCGCCGTATCTGCGTCGAGTTGACGTGGGTGTACTCCGCGAGCTCCTGCGAGGAGATGGTCTCGCGCCCCATCTTGCGCGCCTGGGTGAGTACCTGGAGGTAGCGCGAGAGCCGCGCCGCCACGCCGAGCGACAGGCGGTCGAGGCCCGGCTCGGCGAGCACGAGCCCGCCCGAGTAGGGCTCCTTGAGCGTCACGCTCTCACCTTATCGAGCGCCCGGACGAGCTCCGCGGGGCCGAAGCGGAGCTCGAGCACCTCCTCGCCGTCGATCTCGACGACGGGAATGCGCTCGCCGAGGCGGCGCTCGAGCCGCGGGTCGAGCGAGATGTCGACCTCCTCGAGCGTGAAGTCGCGCTCCGTGCGCGCGGCCGCAACGGTGGTCCGCGCCTCCTCGCACAGGTGACAGCCCGGGCGGCCGTACAGGGTGAGGCGCCTCACGCGGCCGCCGCCTGCGGCCCGAGTCGCGCCGCCGCGTCGAGCGACAGGTACTCCGGGTACGGGACCGGCTCGAGGTGGCGTGCCGCCGCGGCGATCATCGCCGCGTTGTCGGTGCAGAGCGCGAGCGGTGGCGCCCACAGGCGAGCCCCGTGCTCCGCGCACACCCCCTCGACGCGGGCGCGCAGCTCGGAGTTCGCCGCAACGCCGCCGCCGATGGCGAGCCGCGTGAGCCCCTCCCCCGCGAGCGCTCCCTCCGCGCGCGCGGCGAGCACGTCGACGATCGCGCGCTGGTACGACGCGGCCAAGTCGGCGCGGCGGCGGTCGACCTCCCCCTCGTCCAGCGCGCGCACGCGGAGGAGCAACGCGGTCTTGAGGCCGCTGAACGAGAAGTCGAGGCCCGCGCCACCCTCGCGCGGGCCCGGCAGCGAGCGCGGGAAGGCGAAGGCCTCCGGGTCTCCCTCGCGCGCGAGTCGGTCGATCGCGGGCCCGCCCGGGTAGCCGAGGCCGAGCAGGCGAGCGCCCTTGTCGAAGGCCTCGCCGGCCGCGTCGTCGAGCGTCGAACCGAGGATCGAATACGAGGCCGGCTCGTCGACCCGCGCGAGGAACGTGTGCCCGCCGCTGGCGACGAGGACCACGTACGGCGGCTCGATCGGGCCCGGCTTCAGCGTGCTCGCCACCGCGTGCCCGTGCAGGTGGTCGACGGGCGTGAGCGGCAGCTCGCGCGCGGCGGCGAGCGCCTTCGCGCTCGACACGCCGACCAGGAGCGCGCCGATCAACCCCGGCCCGTGGGTGACCGCGACGCGCGCGATGGCCTCGAGGCAAACGCCCGCGCGCTCGAGCGCGTCCTGCGTGACCGCATCGACGAGCTCGAGGTGCCGGCGCGAGGCGATCTCGGGGACCACGCCGCCGTAGCGCTCGTGCAGCAGTCCCTGCGAGGCGACCACGTTCGAGCGGACCTCGCCGCGGGCCGTCACGACCGCCGCACACGTGTCGTCGCAGCTCGTTTCCAGCGCCAGAATCACGACGGTTCCACCGTGCGCCACATGATCAGGGCGTCCTCGCCGTTGTCGTGGTAGTAGCCCGGACGGCGCCCGGACGAGCGGAAACCGAAGCGCTCGTACATGGCCACCGCGCCGGCGTTCGAGAGACGGACCTCGAGCGTGTACTCGACCCCCTGATGGTCGACCTGCGCGAACAGCTCCCGCAGCAGCGCGGAGGCCACGCCGCACCGGCGCAGCGTCGGCTCGACGGCGACGTTCATCAGGTGCCAGACCTCGTCGTAGCGCGAGCACACGAGATACCCGACGATGCGACCGCCGCCCACCGCCGCGAGCGCGACGCTCGACGACTTCGAGATTTCGAGCCCGAACATCGCGAGCGACCACGGTGCGGTGAAGCAGCGTCGCTCGATCGGCATGACCTGCGGGAGATCGGGGAGCCCGAGGCGGCGAATGGTGAGCGGCTCGCTGGCGGCGGCGGGCTGGGTCACGGCGAGCGGCGGCGCGGGGTCAGCGAGGGCGGCGCGGCGTCTGGGGAACGGCGTCGGGCTGGCGAAGGTAGTCGGGCACGATGGCCTCGGGCGCCGACGGCGCGACGCGCGCGGCAAACCGGCAGACGTGCAGGCCGCGGACCGCGTGCCGTGCGTCGTCGTCGGCCGGAACGCGCGCGCCGGCGGACTCGAGCTCAGCTCGGAAGCGTACCGCCCCGTCGCCGACGGCGAGCGGGGTGACGCCGCCCTCGCGCACGCGGCCGCCGACCCCCTCGGGCGCGGCGACCCACGGAGCCCAAAGCTCGCGTCCGCCCGGGTGGAACAGCGCCGCGAAGACCTCGCCGCGACGGGCATCGATCGCCGCGAGCACGGACGCTCCCGCCGCGGCACCCTCGCCCTCGGCTCCAGCCGCGAGCGCGGCGAGCGAGGAGACGGAGTGCACGGGCAGCGACCGCGCCGAGGCGATCGCCCGCGCCGTGGCGATCCCGATGCGCAGGCCGGTGAACGTGCCCGGCCCGCGCCCGACGGCGACCGCGTCGAGGTCGGGGAAGCCGAGGCCGCCGTGGTCGAGCACGCGGACGAGGGCGGGCATGAGCTCACGCGCGTGGGCCGGGCGCGAGAAGAGGTCGGACGGGTCGGGGACGACCTCGAACGACTCGCCGTCCGCGCGCAGCAGGCACACCGCTGTCGCCGCCGTCGAGGTGTCGAGGCCGAGTACGTTCACCCGGAGGCTGCGGGCTCGTCGACCTCGATCTCACGCGTGTCGCCGCCGCGATGCTCGATCCGCACGCGAGCCGCGACGCGCGCGTCCGGGGCCAGCCCACCGAGGCCCGGCTCGGCCACCCCGGGCCACTCGACGAAGGCGACGCGATCCGGGGTGACGTAGTCGGCGAGCAGGGCGGGGTCCTCGCCCGCGAGCGTCTCGAGGCGGTAGAGGTCGAGGTGGGCGACCTCGAGCCCCGCGGCGGCCGCGTAGACATGGCCGATCGTGAAGGTGGGGCTCGTGACGGGGTCGGCGACGCCGAGCGCGCGGCACGCCCCGCGCACGAACGTCGTCTTGCCGGTTCCGAGCTCGCCCGCGACGAGCACGAGGTCGCCGGGACGCAGACGCCGGGCGAGCGATGCCCCCGCCGCCTCGGTCTCGGGGGGCCCCGCGGTCTCGACGCGCGCCATCCGGGGATCAGCCGAACAGGTCGAGTTGCGGCGGCTCGTCGCGACCGGTACCGCCTTCGGGCAGATCTGAACGGCCGTCCGTCCGGTCGCCCCCCTCCGCCCCGCCGGTGGGCTCGGCCTTCGGGAGGCCCGGTCCGAGCTCCGGCGCCGCCTCGGCGCCGGCGTCGTCGTCGTCGGTCGCCGCCGCCCGGGCCTCGGTCAGGAGGTCCAGGAGGCGCGCGAAGTCGGCTCGCAGCACCTCGAGCACCGACTCCGTCCGCAGGGCGGCAGCCGGATGGAAGAGCGGCACGAGCCGAACGGCGCGTCCGCCGAGCTCGCGCTCCTGGGGGCGCCCGTGCACCTTGGTGATCCCCGTCGGCGCCCCCGAGAGCAGCTTCGTGGCGAAGTTCCCGAGCGTGCACACGACGAGCGGCTCGATCAGTTCGACCTGTCGAAAGAGATAGGGACTGCACTCCTCGATCTCATTCGGCAGCGGGTCCCGGTTCCCAGGCGGGCGGCACTTGAGCACGTTCGCGATGAACACCTGCTCGCGGCTCAGCCCGATCTCCTCGAGCAGACGGTCGAGGAGCTTCCCGGCGCGGCCGACGAACGGCTTGCCGCGGCGGTCCTCCTCCGCGCCGGGCGCCTCGCCCACGAACATCAGGTCGGCGTCGGCATTCCCGGAGCCGAACACGATCTTCGTGCGGGTCTCGGCGAGCGGGCAGGGGTGATCGCAGGAGAGCTCGCGGTAGAGCGCCACGAGCTCCTCGCGCCGGTCGGCGGGCGTGCGAGCGGGCACGCCGGAAAGGTAGGCGACCGTGCCACGCGGGGGCGGGGCGCTATCCTTCGCCGTGGCCGCTACCCCCGTGGAGCGGACCGTTGAACCCACCGAGGCGCTCCGATGAGCGAGCCCGCCACGAGTCGCGTGCGACACGCCCCCGCCCCAGCGACCGAGTCACGCTCGGCCCGCTCCGACGCGACGCCGGCCAGCATCGCCGTCGTCGGCCGCGGGCGCGCCGGACAGGCGTTCGCCGCCGCCCTGCGCGCGGCCGGCCACGAGGTGCTCGGGCCCCTCGGGCGCGGGGAGGCGCCGCGCGCCGAGGCGGTTCTCCTGTGCGTCCCCGACGCCGCCATCCCGGACTCAGCGGCCACCGTGGCCGCCTCGGGGGCGCGTCTCGTTGGCCACGTGAGCGGAGCCACGCCGCTCGCGGCGTTGGCGCCGGCTGTCGCCGCGGGCGCCGACCTCTTCGGGCTGCATCCCCTTCAGACCCTCACCGGCCCCGAGACGAGCCTCGCGGGTGCCGGCTGCGCGGTCGCCGGCTCGACCCCCGAGGCGAGTGCGGCCGCCGCCGCGCTAGCGCGCTCGCTCGGCATGCGCCCCTTCGAGATCTCCGACGAGGGGCGCGCGAGCTACCACGCGGCGGCCTCGATCGCCTCCAACTTCCTCGTGACCCTCGAGGCGGCCGCCGAGTCCGTCGCCGGCGCCGCCGGCTTCTCGCCCGACGAGGCGCGTGCCCTGCTCGCGCCGCTCGTGCGCACGACGGTCGAGAGCTGGGCGACGCGCGGCCCCGAGAACGCCCTGACCGGCCCGGTGGCGCGCGGCGACGAGCGCACGGTGACGGTCCAGCGCGAGGCAGTGGCGGCGACCGACGCCTCGCTTCTCCCCCTGTTCGACGCGCTCGTCGAGCGCACCCGCACACTCGCGGCCGCGGGCACTGCGACCGGTGCCGCCCCAGGCCGAGCCGAGCTGAGGGCGGCGGCGTGAGGACGATTCGAACCGTGGCCGAGCTGCGGGCCGCTCTGGCGGGCGCGCCACGGCCGGTCGCGCTCGTCCCCACCATGGGTGCCCTGCACGAGGGGCACCTGAGCCTCGTCCGTCACGCGCGCGCGCGCGCCGCGACCGTGGTCGTGTCGGCGTTCGTCAACCCCACCCAGTTCGGCGCGGGCGAGGACCTCGAGGCCTACCCGCGAGCGGAGGCGCGCGACGCGGAGCTCGCACGCGGCGCGGGCGCCGACCTCCTGTTTGCGCCGCCCGCGGAGGAGGTCTACCCGCCGGGATTCAGCACATCCGTAGAGGTCGGCGGCCCGCTCACCGCCGTGCTCGAGGGCGACCCACGCGCGCGCGGGGCCGGCCACTTCCGGGGCGTCGCCACCGTCGTCGCCAAGCTGCTCAACGTGGTCGGGCCGGACCTCGCGCTCTTTGGACAGAAGGACGCCCAGCAGGCGCTCGTGATCCGCCACCTCGTGCGCGACCTCGACTTTCCGGTCGAGGTCGAGGTGCTCCCCACGGTCCGCGACCGCGACGGGCTCGCGCTGTCGTCGCGCAACGCGTACCTGAGCGACGACGAGCGCCGACGCGCACTCGCGCTCAACCGCGGCCTGCGTGCCGCCGAGGCCGCTCTCGGCGCCGGGGCCTGGGACGCCGACGAGCTGCTCGCCGCCGCGCGCGCGGAGCTGGACGCCGAGGGCGTCGAGGTCGAATACCTGGCGCTGTGCCGGGCCGACGATCTCGCTCCCGTCGAGCGCGTCGCCGCCGACGCCGAGGCGCTCTTGTGCGTAGCCGCGCGCGTGGGCCGCGCACGCCTGATCGACAACGTTGTCCTCCGCGCGTCCGCGGAGGCACCCCTCGACCCCCTCCCCCTCACAGGAGCCGCCGCATGATTCGCACCATGCTCAAGTCGAAGATCCACCGCGCCACGGTCACCGGGAGCGACCTCCACTACGTGGGCTCGATCACCGTCGACCGCGAGCTGCTCGAGGCCGCCGACATGCGCGAGCACGAGCTCGTGCACGTGCTCGACATCGACAACGGCGCCCGCTTCGAGACCTACACGATCGCCGGCGAGCCCGACTCGGGCGAGATGCGCATCAACGGCGCGGCCGCGCGGCTCGTGCACACCGGCGACAAGATCATCGTCGTCTCCTACGCCGGCTACGACGAGGAGGAGCTCGACCGTTACGAGCCGCGCGTCGTCCATGTGGACGCGGACAACCGCATGGTGAGCGTCGACGACGCGGTCGGGGAGCTGCTCGCATGAGCGCCGCCGCCCGCGTATCGCCCGCCCCGCCGGCCAAGCGGCCCGCGGTCACGCTCGCCACGCTCGCCGAGAAGAAGGCTCTCGGCGAGCCGATCGCCATGGTGACCGCTTACGACTACCCGAGCGCCAAGGTCGCAGAGGCGGCGGGCGTCGACGTCGTGCTCGTCGGCGACTCGGCGGCGATGACCGTGCTCGGCTACCCGAGCACCGTGCCCGT
>DAIOHA010000041.1:0-1801 GCA_036744955.1 Thermoleophilaceae bacterium
GCCCACCGGACCTCGGCTCCGAGCGCGGTCAGCGTCTCGATCAGCACCGCCGTCTGCACCGTCATGTGCAGCGAGCCGGTGATGCGCGCGCCCCTCAGCGGCTGGTCGTCGGCGTACTCGCGGCGCGTGGCCATGAGGCCGGGCATCTCGTGCTCGGCGAGGGCGATCTCCTTCCGTCCGAACTCGGCGAGCGAGAGGTCGGCGACCTTGTAGTCGAGGGCTTGCGCGGCAGCTGTCGTCGTCATCGTTCTCCCGGGTTCTCGAGGGCGGCAAGCGGCTGGGGCGGGGCTTCGGGGTGCCGGCACCCGCCTCGGGATCGGACGATCCCGTCCATGCGCGGCGTCGAACCTTACCATCGTGGAGCCGGGGCGAACGGCTTGTGCGGGCCCGTGCGGGGTAGACAGATCCGGCGGGCGCGTCAGGACGCCGGGCGCGAGCGAGGAGGAAACGTGAGCGGACGCGAGAGAAGTCGGGACGGCGAGGCGGCGGCGGACCAAGGGTCGGGCGCCGGCGCGGGCGGCAACGAGCCACCCCAGCTCGTGAAGCGCCTCCAGCGCCGGCGCGAGGCATACCGCCAGCGCGGGATCGCCTATCGGGTCGCGTGGGTCACCGCCGCGGTGATCGTCATCCTCGCCGGGATCGCGATGATCGTCTTCCCCGGGCCGGCGCTCGTCGTCATTCCCATCGGCCTGGCCATGCTCTCGCTCGAGTTCGCGTGGGCGCAGCGACTGCTCGACACGACGCTCGAGAAGGGCGTCGACGCCAAGGAGATCGCCAAGAACGCGAGCCGGCGCCAGCAGATCGTCGGCGCGGCGGCGATCGTGTGCGCGATCGCTGCGGTGGCCGCGCTCGCGCTGATCATCCTGCTCTAGGGGCCGGTGGCGGCCTCGCCGGCGAACGTGCGCTTGAAGCGATCGATCGCCTCGACCGGCGTGGGGTCGACGCCGCGAAGGACTGCGAGGTACACGCTCACGAGGTCGCCGAGCAGCGTTCCGGCCATGGCTCGCTCGAGCGCCGAGGCGCCGACGCTCTCGACCTCCACGACCTCCCCGGCGGTCGTGCGCAGCTCGGCGGCCGTGAGCGCCGTCCGGCGACGCACGCGCTCGTCCGCGCCGGCGTCGTCCAGCAGGATCGGGGCGAGCGGCGCGAGCCCGCGAGCGCCTGCCCACCCGCTCAGCTCGTTGTGGTCGGCCTCGGGGATCTCGCCGTGGAAGGCGGGGAGCTCGGCGTTCTCGTTGATCTGGGTCTTCCAGCGGAGGGCGACCGGAGCGGTCGCGCCGGCGCCGTAGACCACCGGCACCGTCCCGTGCAACCGCCGCGCGATGCGCTTGGGCAGCGCATCAGCCGGCCCTTCGGGCCCCCACTCGGGTGCGAGCCGCGAGAGCAGGTCGGAGGCGGCCTCGACCTCCGCGCGCAGCGACGGCGCGACGCCGCCCAGCGCGGCGCACTCGAGCGCTCCGACCACCATGTAGGCGACTGCGGCGCGCGGCTGCATGCCTGCGGGAACGCCGATCACGGGCACGCCCTCCGAGCGTGCGGCCGCCGCGAGCGAGCCCCCCGTGGTGAGGGCGACGCGCTCGGCGCCGGCCTTGCCGGCCGCGGCGAAGCAGGCGAGCGTCTCCTCCGTCTCGCCCGAGTAGCTCGCGCACAGCACGAGCGCGCCCCGACCGGTCGTGGGCGGCAGCGAGTATCCGCGCACGGTGCGCAGCGACAGTCGCGCCCGGGCCCCGATCGCGCCCGCGGCCAGGTCGCCGCCGATGGCTGAGCCGCCCATGCCGCACACCAGTAGGCCGCCCGAGCG
>DAIOHA010000041.1:1811-9285 GCA_036744955.1 Thermoleophilaceae bacterium
CGCGGACTCGACGCGCCAGAGCGCGTCCTCGAGCTGATGCGCCTGCGCCTCGACATCGCGGACGATCCCGTGGCGGTCGACGGCCGCCACCGCCTCGCGCCCGAGGTCGTCGCGCGCGACCGGGTCGCTCACCCTCCCCCTCCTTCGCCGGCTGCCGTCGCCGTGGGCGCCCGCTCGGCCGAGACGCTCGCGCCCGGGTCGACGCGCGCGCCCGCGGGCACGATCGCGCCCGCGTCCACGCGCGCGCGAGCACCGAGAACGGCGCCGCGCTCGACGCTCGCGCCCGGCCCCACCGCCACGCCCTCCGCGAGGATCGCTTCCTCGACGCGCGCCTCCGCCCCCACCGCCGCGCCGGCGAACAGCGCGGCGCGCACCACGGCCGCCCCCGGCTCGACGGAGCAGCCCTCGCCGAGCACGCTCAACGGCCCGATCCGCGCGCCGTCGACACGGCATCCCTCGGCGACGAGCGAGCCCTGCTCGTCGCGCGGGGGGAGGTCGCTCGCCACCGCTCCCGCGAGCAGGTCGTGCGTCGCCTCGAGCAGGCGCTCGGGCGTCCCGATGTCGACCCAGTAGCCCTCGACGGGGTGGCCGAAGAGTCCCTCGCCGACGAGCGCCGGAAATACCTCCCGCTCGAACGACACCGCCCGCCCCGGGGGGACGCGCTCGACCACCGAGCGCTCGAGCACGTAAGCGCCTGCGTTGACGCGGTACGTGGCGCGGTAGCGCTCTTCCGCTCCCGCTGCCTCGCCCTTCTCGAGGAAGGCCTCGACCTCGCCGCCCGGGCCGGTCGGCACGAGGCCGTAGCTCGTGGTGTCTTCGACCGCCACGAGCGCGAGCGTGGCTGCGGCACCCGTGCGCGCGTGGGCCTCAACCTGCGCGCTCAGGTCGAAGTCGGTGAGCACGTCGCCGTTCAGGACGAGCACGCGCTCGACGATCCTCCCCTCGTCGAGCGCGAGCCGGACGGGCCCCGCTGTACCCAGCGGCTCGTCCTCGAGCACGTAGCGCAGCGCGACCTCGCCGTGGCGGTCGCCGAGCACCCGCCTCACCTCGTCGGCGAGAAAGCCGCACGACAAAATCGCCTCCTCGACGCCGTGGCGGGCGAGCCAGTCGAGCATGAGCGTGAGAAAGGGGCGGCCGGCGAGCGGGACGACCGGCTTGGGCCTCGTGAGCGTGAGCGGACGCAGGCGCGTACCCTGCCCACCGGCGAGGATCAGTGCCTGCATCGCGACGTCCGGAGGTCCCTGGGGCGGGTCAGCGGAGGGTCAGGGGCAGGTCAGGCGGAAGAGGGCGTCCCGAGGGCGAGGTGAGGGCGACCGATGCCCTCGTAGATGAAGCCAGCGTCGGCGAGCGCGCTGCGATCGAGGAAGTTACGCCCGTCGACGACGAGCGGCGAGTTCATCCGCTCGCGTATCTCCCCCGCCCAGTCGAGATCGCGGAACTCCGGCCACTCCGTGACGAGCACGGCGCCGTCCGCGCCGGCGAGCGCCTCCTCGGCCGAGCCACCCACGATCGCCCCCGGGAGGAGCTCCGCCGCCCGCTCGCCGGCGACCGGGTCGTAGACGCGGACGCTCGCGCCCTCGCCGGCTAGGCGCGCGGCGAGCACAAGGCTCGTCGCCTCGCGCACGTCGTCGGTGTGCGGCTTGAAGGCCAGGCCGAGGAGGGCGATCTCCTTGCCCACGAGCGAGCCGAGGTGCTTCTTGAGCTTGCCGATCGTGCGCCGCTTCTGGAGCTCGTTGACCTCGATCACCGCGGTCAGGAGCTGGAAGTGGTAGCCCGAGTTGCCGGCGAGCTGCTTCAGCGAGGAGACGTCCTTGGGGAAGCACGAGCCGCCGTATCCGATCCCCGCGCGCAGGAACTGCGGTCCGATGCGCTCGTCGAGCCCCATCCCGCGTGCCACCTCGGCGACGTCGGCACCGAGCTCCTCAGAGACGTTGGCGATCTCGTTGATGAAGGAAATCTTTGTCGCGAGAAAGGCGTTGGACGCGAGCTTGATCATCTCCGCGCTCGCGACGTCAGTGCGCACGATCGGCGCCCCGAGCGGCTCGTACAGCGCCGCGACGCGGTCGGCGAAGCCCTCGGCCCCCTCCTCCGCGCCCACCACGACGCGGTCGGGCTTCATGAAGTCGGCGACCGCGCTGCCCTCCTTGAGGAACTCGGGGTTGGACACGTAGCCGAGGCTGCGGCAGGGGCGGGCGACGGCGCGGCCCGTCCCAACCGGGACGGTGCTCTTCATGATCAGCGCGTGGTCCGGCGACTCGCCGAGCTCGTCGACCACGCGCTCGACGCGCGAGAGGTCGGCGTCGCCCGAGTAGGTCGGCGGCGTGTCGACGCAGCAGAAGAGGAGCTCGGCGCGCTCGAGCATCGGCACGAGCTCGGTCGTGAAGTGAAGGCGCTCGCGGTTGCGCTCGAGCAGGTCGGGAAGCTGCGGCTCGTGGATCGGCACCTCGCCGCGGCTCAGGGCCTCGACCTTCTCGGGCACGATGTCGCGGCAGTGCACCTCGTGGCCCAGTTCCGCGAAGCACGCGGCAGTGACGAGCCCCACCCAGCCCGCGCCGATGACCCCGATCGGCTCGCGATCGCCGGGGCGAAAGGCTTGTCCGTTCGTCGACACGTCGGCGGAGGCTACCGTCAGAGGGGGCGGGTCGACTCGGCGAGCGCGAGCATCTCGCGCTCCGACAGCGTGCGGGACAGCGTGTTCGAGACCCAGTAGACCGCCTCCGGCGTCCGCCACGCGACGAGCCGGACGCGCGCGCCGTCCTTGTAGACCTCGAACCTCCGCCCGTTGCTGCGGTGGATCTCCGCCGGCCCGCTGAGGGTCGGCGGGTTCTTCCAGGCGGTTCCCTGCACGCCGTAGTTCTGGCCGACGTCGTCGGTCTTCACAACCATGCGGTAGCTCGGGTAGAGGCGGGGCCGGGTCCCCGGCTCGCCCGGGACGTCGATGTCGTAGAGGCGCGGCTCGTCGACGAAGACCGAGCCCGTCACTCGCCCGGTCGGGTAGAAGACGGGGATCCCCGCGCCGCGGGCGCGCGCGGCCTCGGCCTGCGCCCGCCCGTCGACGGAGGCGTCGACGAGGGCGATGGGGGTCCGCGACCGCGAGGAGCGGCGCGAGCGCCGTGGGCGCTCGCGCCGCGGACGCTCGGTCCGCTTCTCGCCCGTCCCGAGGAACTCACGCGTTAGCTCGCGCATCGCCGCGGGGGTAGTGGTCACGTAGCTCGCTCCAATCTCGCCGCGGAAGTGCACGTCCCTGATCGGCCGGCTCGCCGCGGCGACCGCGAGCTTGACGAGGCGCACGACCTCCGCCCGCGAGCGGATGTCGGAGCTCGTGTAGCGCCCGAAGATGCGCACGAGGCGCTGACGGTCGGAGATGAGGTCGCCGACCGAGACCTGCTGCTTGGCCTGGCGGAGGAACTCCTGCTGACGCGAGGCGCGAACGAGGTCGTTGTCCTCGTGCCGGTAGCGAACGAAGTCGAGCACGTCGCGACCGCACATCCGCTGGTAGCCCGGCGCCACGTCGATCGTCGCGTAGTCGTCGAAGCCCGAGTTGTCGTTGAAGTAGCGGCGGTCGACGTCGACGTACACGCAGCCGATGGCGTTCACCGCCTTGCGGAAGCCGCCGAAGTCGACGTTGACTACGTGGTTGATGCGCAGCCCGGTGAGACGCTTCACCGTCTCGAGCGCGAGCCGCGGGCCGCCCTCCTCGTACGCGGCGTTGAGCTTGCGCGTCCCGATCCCGGGGATCTCGACCTTGAGGTCACGCGGCAGCGACAGCATCGAGGTGCCGCCGCCCGCGGGGTCGAGGCGCAGGAGGATGATCGTGTCCGAGCGCGTTTCCTTCTCGTAGTTCGGCGACCACACGGGGCGGGCGTCCGAGCCGAGCAGCATCAGCGTCTGGGGCTGACCCGCCTCCGACCGAGCCAGACCCTGTCCGAGGTCGAGCACGCGCCCGTCGCGGAAGGCGGAGACCACGCGGTCGATCTCGCGAAAGCCGGCCATGGCGGTGGCCGTGGCCGTGGCGAAGATGATCGTGACCGCGCCGAGGAGCAGACGCCGCCACAGGTTCCCGGAGATGTCGCCGCGGTCAGGCAACGTGCAGTCGAGCTCTTCCGAGGCGCTCGGGCACCAGCCGTACGAACTCGACCAGAGCGGTCCGGTAGCGCTCGAGCGAGGAGATCGACACCCATTCGTCCGGACCGTGGTGACCTCCTCCCTCCGGCCCGAACTCGACCGCGGGGACGCCGGCCTCGAGGAAGGAGACGGCGTCGGACGCGCCGTCGCGGCCCACCGACATGCGGTCTGCAGACATGCCCCGGGCGACTACCTCGGCCAGCGTCCGTACGTAGGGGTTGCGCGCGTCGACGGTGACGGGGTCGCGGTGAATCAGCTCGCTCGCGCTCACGCCCGGGAGAGAGTCGATCGCCTCGAAGATCTCCCCCGAGTCCTGGCCGGGGAGATAGCGGATGTCGACGTCGACCACGCACCGGTCGGGGACCTTGTTGAGCGCGTCGCCGCCGGCGATGCGACCGAGGTTGATCGATGGACGGTCGAAGAGCTCTGAGGACTCGCGCGCGAAGGGCATGGCGCGGACCTGCTCGTAGACGTCGAGGGCCTTGACAACCGCGTTGTCGCCCAGCCAGGGCGTCGATCCGTGCGCGGCCTTGCCCGTGACCTCGAGCCGCACCCCGAGCACCCCCTTGGCCTGTACGCCGATGCGCAGCTCGGTCGGCTCGCCGGTGATCGCGAAGTCGCCGTGGTAGCCGCGCTCGACGAGCGCGTCGGAGCCGCGCTCGCCCGACTCGTCGGACTCCTCGTCCGAGACGCATAGGAGATGCACGCGCACGCCTTGCTGCTCGGCCAGGTCGCGCGTGGCGCACATCATCGCCGCGAGCGCGCCCTTCATGTCGTAGGCGCCGCGGCCGACGAGCCGGTCGCCCTCGACGCGGGGACGGAACTGCTCCGGGGGTGCGGGCACGACGTCGACGTGACCGTGGAGGACGACCGTGGGGCCCTCCTCGGCGCCCACCGTCGCGGCCAGCAGCGGACGCCCGTTGTGCGTCGCGTCGGAAACCTCGACGTCGCGCGACTCGAGCCACCCCTTGACGAACTCGGCGGCGGCGCGCATGCCCTCGAGCGACGAGGTGTCGTAGGCGATCAGCCGCTCGGCGAGTGAGCTCTCGCGCACCGGCTCATGGTAGCCGTGGCGACGGGCGCCGAGCCGCGCTCGCCAAGGCGGCGCGAGCCGCCGAACCACCACTGGTGGAGCGCCTTTGAGGGCGGATACGCTAGGCGCTTCTCGCTGTGCCGTGGGGGGCCGTCCGCCCGGCGCGCATCGACCTGCCGCATGTCCCACCGACCCGCTCGCAGCGCATCCTCCACCGCGCCGTCGCACGCGTCCTCCGGCGCGCGTGCGGACGAGCTCGAGCATGCGGCCGGATCGCCGGCCGCCACGCCCGACGAAGCGGTGGGAGGGCTCGACGGCACGTCCGCCATCGAAGGCGAACGCTCCGCCACTCAGGCGAGCCCGGCTCCCAACGGGTCGGCCGGGCTCGGCGGCCGCGTGGCCCAGCGCGTGCCCCAGCTCGCGGCGCTCGCGCGCTCCGACACCGGCCGGGCCGCCGCCCTCGCCGGCGCGATGCTCGGCAACAACGCTATCGCGCTCGTCACCACCGTCGTGTTCGCGCGCATGCTCGGCGCCTCGGGCTACGGCTCGCTCGGCGCGCTGCTCGCGGCGTTCGTGATCCTCATGGTTCCGGGCTCGGCGCTCCAGGCCACGGTCGCGCGCGAGGTCAGCCGCGAGCTCGCGGCCGGGAGCGAGGTCGCGGGGGCCGGCGTGCACCGCTGGATGACCCACCTCACCGCCGCGTTCGTCGCCGTCGTCGCCGTCGCGCTGCTCCTGCGCGAGCAGATCGCCGCGGCGGTCGGCGTGCCCGATGTCGCGTGGGCCGCCGCCGCCACGTTGCCCACGGGCTGGCTCTGGCTCATGCTCTCGGTACAGCGCGGTGCGCTCCAGGCCGTGCAGCGCTACCGGCTCGTCGGCCTCACCCTGGTCGCCGAGGCAGCGCTGCGGCTCGTCTTCGGTGCCGTACTGGTGCTCGCGGGCCTCGGCGTCACCGGGGCCTTTCTGGGGACCACGCTCGCGCTCGGGCTGCTCGTCGTCGCCTACACGGTGCCTTTGCGGCGGCTGCTCCCGCCGCCGCGCAATCACGCCGCGCGCGAGCTCGTGCCCGGGATGGGCCAACTGCTGGCCCGCGCGCGCGTGCCCGTGGCGGCGTTCGTGCTCATCGCGGTGCTCCAGCACGTCGACGTGATCATCGTCAAGCACGTCGCCTCGCCCGAGAAGGCGGGCTCCTACGCCGCCGCCTCCGTCGCCGCGAAGGCCGTCATCTGGCTCGCCATGGGCCTCGGCTTCTATCTGTTGCCCGAGGCCGTCCGCCGCGCCGGCGCGGGCGAGGACGCCCGGCCCATCCTGGTGCGCACACTCGGCCTGCTGGCGCTGGTCGCCGTGCCGCTCGTCGGCTTCTATGCGCTGCTCGCGCGTCCGCTCCTCAGTGCCGTCTTCGGGCCGGGGCTCACGGCCGCGGCGGGCGCGCTCGCCCTGCTCACCGGCGCGATGGCCCTGCTCGCGTGCGGGTACCTCGCCGTGCAGTACCTGCTCGCGGTCGGGCGCCGGGCGTTCATCGGCCTGCTCGCGGCGGCGGCGGCCGTCGAGCTGGTGGTCCTGCCGAGCGTGAGTTCCGACCTCACCGAGGTCGCCCTCGTGCTGCTCGGGCTCCAGGTCGCGCTCGCGGGCGCTTTGCTCGTGACCGCGGCGCTGACCCGGCGCGGGGGCAGCCAGGCGGCCACGGAGCCGGTCGCCGTCCCCGAGGTGTAGGCGCTCGCACCCGGCGCCCGCGGTAGCCTCTGGGCGCATGGCGACCGTCGAGCTTCGCCTCCGCGCCACCCACGAGGTCCTCAACCAACCTCCGCCGCTCGAGGGGCTCAACACCTTCGAGGCCGACGTGCCGCTGCGCGATGCGCTCGAGCGCGAGGGCGGCGGCTGGGGCGTCGACCGCGCGCGCGACCTCGGCTGGGTGTGCGGCTCGGCCGAGGCCCACGAGCACGCGCGCCGGGCACAGCGCAACGAGCCGAGGCTCGTGACCCACGACCGCTACGGCCACCGCGTCGACCGCGTCGACTACGACCCCTCGTGGGACTGGCTCCTGCGCCTGGGGGTCGAGCGCGAACTCCCCTCGCTGCCATGGCGCGACCCGCGCCCGGGGGCGCACGTGGTCCGCGCCGCGCTCTTCCTGCTGCTCGGCGGCGTTGAGGCCGGCGTGATGTGCCCGCTCTCGATGACCTACTCGGCGGTGCCCGCGCTGCGTCGCGACCCCGAGCTCGCCGCCGAGTGGGAGCCGCGTCTCACGCTGCCCGACCTCGAGCGCGGCGCGCTCGCCGGCATGGCGATGACCGAGAAGCAGGGCGGCTCCGACGTGCGCGC
>DAIOHA010000042.1:0-8872 GCA_036744955.1 Thermoleophilaceae bacterium
CCGAACGACCCGCTGCGGCTCGTGATGCCGCCGTCGGCCTCCCTCCCGCTCGCGGCGCTGTTCGCCGGGCTCTTCTGGGTCGTGCTCGGAAGCCAGTGGTTCATGCCGTTCCTCGCGGGCTTCCTGGCCGGCTACCTGGCCTACGACATGCTCCACTACCACGTGCACCACCACCGCCCGCGCACCCGCGTCGGGCAGCTGCTGCGCGAGCTGCACATGCGCCACCACTTCCAGGACCACGAGCGCGGCTACGGCATCAGCGCGCCCTACTGGGACCGTGTGTTCGGGACGAGTGTCAAGCGGCGCGAGCGGCAGGAGACGGGCCGCGGCACACCCGCGGCGGGCTAGCCGTCGGGGCGGCCGCCTGGGCTAGAGTGGGAAGCCGCCGCGCCGGTCGCGGCGGCCACAGCGCGGATGTGGCGGAATTGGCAGACGCGCACGGTTCAGGTCCGTGTGGGGGCGACCCCGTGGAGGTTCGAGTCCTCTCATCCGCATCCCTCGAGTTCGGAAGCCATTCGTCGAGGCAGTCGCGGCGGGTGCTTGCCGGACGCCCTCTACATGTCGAGCTGCGCCGTGCCGCCCCGCGGATAGGAGAGGCGCCCGTCCTCGTCCACGACGGCAAACTCGCTCAGCTCGTGGCGGGCCAGGCGACCGTGGGGGCCGATGTGGTTGATCTCCCACCCGCGGGCGGTGAGCGCGTCGGCCACGAGGCGGCGATGGCAGCGCCACCACGGCGCCTCCGCGCACATGAACGCGGTCGGCCGCGCGGAGGCGAACTCGACGAGGCGCGCGAGTCCGGCGGCGAACTCCTCGGAGCCCATGTGGTCGGCGTAGCCGCGAAACGAGCGATGGCGCCAGGCGGCGTTCCGCTCTTCGCCCGTGCGAGGCGAGCGCCAGCCGCCGAGCTCCGGAAGGTGCGCGTACTCGAGCCCGGCCGCGGGCAGCTCGACCGAGAGCATGGCGCGATCGAAGTGCGGCACGCGGCGCGAGCGCGGAACGGTGCGTACGTCGGCGAGGCACCGGACTCCGTGCTCGGACAGGAGCTCTATGAGCCGCTCGAGCGGGTGCGTCGAGTGTCCGATCGTGTAGGCGGTCAACGCGAGCGCGCTCGAGGCTTGGCGGGACCTCGCCGCGGAGAATAGGCTCCGTGCGGCGCGCCATGCGATCACTCACGCCCGAAGACATCCGCGAGCGCCTGGCCGACTTCCGCCAACTCGCCCAGCGCGGGCGCGAGCGTTGGCGTCGTCGCTCGGACGTCGACTTCGAGGCGGAGGGGCTGTTCGACGGCTGCGAGAACGACGAGGACCGCGAGGCGCGCGCCGACCTGCTCGAGCAGCTCCTCGACGCGGGGGTGAGCGTGGAGGAGCTCAAGTCGGCGGTGGCCGAGGATCGCCTGTCGCTGCTGCCGGTCGAGCGCGTGCTGAGCGGAGAGGGCGAGTACACGATCGCCGAGGTCGCCGAGCGCTCGGGCCTCGACGAGGAGTTCGTGCGCCGCCACCTGAGCGCCCTCGGTCTGGGCAGCGCCAACGGGGACGACGCGCGCTTCGACGACGACGACGTGGACGCGGCCGAGCTCGTCAAGCAGTTCGTCGGCGCGGGGCTCTCGAGCGAGGGCCTGCTCGAGGTCGCGCGCGTGCTCGGGCAGGGGATGTCGCGCACCGCCGAGGCGATCGGCGAACTCATGGGCGAGAGCTTCCTCCAGCCCGGGGACACCGAGCGCGACCTCGGCCTGCGCTACGCCGAGGCCACCGAGCAGCTCGCGCCAATGATGGAGCCGCTGCTGACCTACGTCCTGCGCCTGCACCTGCTCGAGCTCGTGCGCAGCGAGGTCGTCGACCGCGCAACGCTCGCCTCGGGCGCCTTCCCCGGCGCTAGCGACGTCACGGTCTGCTTCGCCGACCTAGTCGGATTCACCCGGTTGGGCGAGGAGATACCGGCGGACGAGCTCGAGCGCGTGGCCGGACGGCTCACCGAGATGGCCGCTGACCTCGCCGTCGGCCCGGTCCGCTTCGTCAAGTCGATCGGCGACGCGGTGATGTTCGTCTCGCCCGACCCCGAGCCCATCGTCGAGACGGCCCTGACGCTGGTCGACCGTGCGGCTGAGGAGGGCGAGCGCTTTCCGCCCCTGCGCGCCGGGCTGGCGCAGGGACAGGCAATCCGCCGCTGGGGCGACTGGTACGGGCGTCCGGTCAACCTCGCCCACCGGGTCACGGAGATCGCCCGACCGGCGAGCGTGCTAGCCACCCAGGACGTGTGCGAGGCGCTCGGCGACGGCAAGCGCTCCGACCTCAAGTGGTCGAGGGCGGGCCGCCGGCGAATCAAGGGCGTCGACAAGCCCGTGCCGCTGATGCGCGTGCGCCGGCCCGACGACGACAGCTAGGGCTCCGCGGGCCACAGAGCGCGAGGGAGGTGTGACCGCCACCTCGCCGGGTAACCTTCGCGACGCCGTGCGACCGCCTCACGCGCTCCGCACCCTGGTCGATAGATTCGATCCCGAGGTCTTCGACGCGCCCGACGGCCCGGCCCGGGTCCGTCTCGGCTCACCCGGGGAGCCGTCGTGGGACGCGGTGTACGCGAACGGCGGGCTCGTCCTCGAGCCGGTCTGGGGCGAGCCTCAAGCCGAGCTGCGCGCCGACGCTGGGCTGTGGAGCTCGGTCGCCACCGACTTCACGCGCGGCCTCGACGCCTACCGCCGCGGGGAGCTGACGCTGCGGCGCAACCTGCATTTGTGCGTAGCCTTTCTCGCGGCGACGAGCGGCTCTACCGAACCCGGGCGGCTGCGCTTCGAGACGGTTCGCACGGCCGGGCGTCGCTTCTCGCTGCTCGAGGCTGGGAAGGGCGAGCCGCTCATCATGCTGCACGGGCTCGGCGGGACGAAGGCCTCCTTTCTGCCGACGGTTGCCGCGCTCTCGGACCGTTATCGCGTCATCGCAGTGGACCTGCCCGGATTCGGCGACTCGGGCAAGCCGCTCGGGGCGCCCTACGACCCGGCGTTCTTCGCGGACTCCGTGGTCTCCCTGCTGGATGCGCTCGAACTCGAACGCGTGCACCTGCTCGGCCACAGCATGGGCGGGCGTGCCGCGCTCGAGGTCGCCTTCGACCGCCCCGACCGCGTCGCCGGCCTCGTCCTCGTCACGCCCTCGCTCGCATGGCTCCGCTCGCGGCCGTGGGCGCGCTACCTGCGCCTGCTGCGTCCCGAGCTCGGCATCCTCCAGGCGACGCCGCGCGCGGTGGCCGAGGGATTCCTGGAGCGCATTCTCCCCGCGGGCGACACGCCCTGGCTCCAGTCGGCCCTCGACGAGTTCCTGCGCGCCTATCTGACTCCGCGCGGGCGCGTCGCCTTCTACGCCGCCGCCCGCCAGATCTACCTCGAGGAGCCGAACGGTCCGGGCGGATTCTGGCCGCGGCTGCGCTCGCTCGGCAACGAGTCCCTGTTCGTGTGGGGACGCCACGACCAGCTCGTGCCGGTCGGGTTCGCCCGTCACGTCCGTGCCCACGTCCCGCGCGCGCACCACGTCGAGCTGGCGTGCGGCCACGTCCCGCAGGTCGAGCGACCCGTCCAGCTGCACGCGGCGATCGGCGACTTCCTCGATCGCGTTCCCTCCTCCGCGCTCTCCGTCGCCGCGTAGTGAAGAGCCTCGTCGCGGGCTGGTTCAGCTTCGACGAGGTCGTGGCCACCGTCGGCGACCTGCTCGCACGCGATGTGCTGTGCAGGTGGCTCGAGCGGGCTGGCCTCGACTACGAGGTGGCGAACGCTCCTCTCGTCGGCGACGGCGTCGACTGGCGCGCCGCGGACCCGGACGCCTACGGGCGGGTGATCTTCGTGTGCGGGCCGTTCGGGCGTCGGCCGCTGCTCGAGGGGTTCGTCGCGCGCTTCGGCACGCGGCCGCTCGTCGGGGTGAACCTGTCGATGCTCGAGGGCGAGGCCGCCTGGGACCCGTTCGAGGTCCTGTTTGAACGCGACGGCGGCGGCGGCGGGCCGCGACCGGACCTCTCGTTCCTCGCCCCCGCACAGCAGGCGCTGCCCGTGGTCGCGGTCCTGCTCGCGGATCCACAGGGCGAGTACGCGACGGGCCTGCACGGCGCCGCCGGGGAGGCGATCGCCCGGCTGCCCGACCTGCGCCCCGCCGCGCTCCTGCACACCGACACCGACCTCCTCGACGGCGACCGCGTACGCCGCGCGCCCGAGGTCGTGTCGCTGATCAGGCGCGCGGACGTCGTCGTCACGACGCGCATGCATGGGTTCGTGCTGGCCCTGCGCGAGGGGATTCCCGCGGTGGCGATCGACCCGATCGCCGGCGGGGCGAAGGTCAGCCGCCAGGCCGAGGCCGTCGGCTGGCCCGCTGCCCTGCGCGCGGACGAGCTGACCGACGCGGCGCTGTGTGAGGCCTACGACTGGTGCCTGAGCGACGCGGCGTGCGAGCGAGCGCGAGCCTGCGCCGACGACGCGCGGCGGCGGCTGGGCGTCCTCGAGGAGGAGCTCGTCGCGGCGCTCGGGGCGCGCGGCGAGCGGACGCGGGCGGGCGGCCCCGCGGCGACCGCGCCGGACTCGAGCCGCCCTTAGCGCGCCCGTCGGGCGATCGCCCGCGCGGCCCGGCGCCCGCTGCGGACGGCACCTTCCATGTAGCCCGTGTACGCGTCCGTGTGCTCGCCCGCGAGCAGGATTCGCCCCACGGGGCGCCGCAGCGCGCGCCAGTAGCGCGTGACCTGTCCGGGCGCGTACGCCGCGTAGGAGCCGAGCGAGTACCGCTCGACCGACCAGGCCGCCGTCGCGCCGGCTTCGACCCGACGACGCGAGCCAGGAAAGACGCGCTCCATCTCGTCGGTCGCGAGTCGGATGCGCTCGGAGTCCGAGAACGCCGCGAGCCGGCGCCCATCCTCGCCCGAGGCGTACGCCATCACGATCCCACCGAGGCCCGGCTGGCCGACGGTCGACTCCCAGGTGGTGCCGATCGGCAGGTCGGTGATCGCGTCGGCGTTCAGTCCGTCGACGAGCCACACGCGCCGGCGGAACTGGAGCGGGACCTTTGTCGCCTTCCCGTACTGGAGGCGCTCGGCGGCCTCCGCCAGGACGGCGGGCAGCTCGGGTGCGAACTCGATCCGCGCGAGCGGTCGCAGCGGCGTGGCGACGATGCAGAAGTCGGCGTCGACCTCGCGACCGGTCTGCGCGTGCACGCGCACGCCCTCGGGTCGCTGCTCGATGCGGGTGACGGGCGCCTCGAGGTCGACCTTGGCGTCGATCTCCTCGATCAGCGCCTCGAGGATGCGCCCGTTGCCCCCCGCGACGCGGAAGGCCTCGACGTCGGCATCCCCTACGCGCGCATAGAGCTTGGTCAGCGCCGCGTGGAAGAGCAGCGACAGGCGCTCGGGCTCGACGGTATAGTCGTCGCGGAGCTCGCGCTCGAGGACCGTGCGGGCGTCGGCGTCGAGGCGGAGGTCGTCCATCAGGTCGGCCACCGAGCGCTCGTCGAGGGGCGCGGCCGCGCCCGCGGGCGGATCGGCAGGGTGGACCGGGCCCGCGAGCGACTCGACCTCGGCGTGGAAGCGGTCGATCTCGGCCTGGACCTCGGGGGTCGCCACCTCATCGCGCGAGCGGCGCTCGCCCTCGACGTAGACCGCGGCGTCGAGCTCGCCGCCGAAGCGGCGCAGGTCGACGAGGTCGAGCCCGAGGCGCCGCACGTAGCGAAGGAGCACGCGGTGGTTGCGGTCGATGAACTCGCCGCCGAGCTCGGCGGTCTGCTCACCATAGAACGGCTTCTGTGCCGTGCGCAGCCGGCCACCGACGCGGTCGCGGGCCTCGAGCAGGACAACCTCGAAGCCGCCGCGCTCGAGCTCGAGCGCGGCGATCAGGCCGGCGAGGCCCGCGCCGACGATCGCGACCTTCCCGCGTCCGCCGCCCGCGAACGGGAGGCGGCATCCGGGCAGCGCCAAGCCTGCGCCAGCGGCGAGGGCGGCCGCGCCCGAGGCGGCGAGAAAGCGCCGCCGGCTGAGGGCCGCGACGGGCTTCGGCTCGGGCGGCGGCGACATGGCGGCGGAAGGCTAGTGGCGAGGTTTGGCGGCCCGGGCTCGCGGCTAAGCGTCGAGCATCGCCGAAGCCGTTCCCCTCCACCCCGCCGAGCACCGCGGGTACCGCGAGCTCCACGCTGCCGTAGGGGCGCTCGAGCGTCACTGGGCGCGGCTCGCGAGTCGCCTCGTCGACCACGTCGCGCGCGAGGCCCTCGCCGACGGCACCGCCGCCGCGCGGCGGCTGCTCGACGAGCTCGCCGACTTCACGCGCGAGCGCGGCCTCCCCGGCCGCCCGGCGGCCGTCGGAGTCGGCGCCCGCTTCTCCGACCTGCGCAACGTCACCGGCGACCGTTTTCTCGAGCGCGGGCAGGCCCTGCGCCTGGCCGTCCTCGAGGTCCAGCACGTGCGCACCCTGCTGCACTACCTTGCCGCGGTTGCGGAGAGCCGCGATGCGCCCGCCCGCGGCGACTTCTGCCGCCGCTGGGAGGCGGGGCTCGAGCCGAGCGAGCGTGCCGTCCGCGAGGCTGCCGCCGCGATCGGCGCCGACCCCGACGCGGCGATCGAGCCGCTCGATCCCTCCTCCACCGGCCGCGCCGCCCACCGCGTAGCGGTCGCGCTCGGCGCGCTCGGCGAGCGCATCGACAGCCGGCTCGGCGAGCGTCCGTAGCGCGGACGACCCGCTAGAGGCGGTCGAGGCGCCGCCGGAAGCCCGCCGCCCCGACGACCTCCGCCCCGAGCGCGCGAACCCGACGCGCGAGGTCATCGTCGGAGGTGACCACCTCCAGCTCGCCGGGGCGTGCGCAGCGCTCGACGAGCACGACGATGTCGTCGTCGGCGGCGTCGCGACCGGCCCTCGAAGCAAAGGCGACGTCCACGCCGCGCGGCGGACCGTCGCCGAGCTCGAACGGCCGCCCGTCGAAGACGACGGTGACCGCCGTGCCGTCCGCGTCGGCCAGCGCCGCGAGCCGCCGCACAAGCGCCGCCATCGCACCACGGCGGTCGCGCCACCAGCCGTCGGGACGCGACCCGATGACGTTCATCCCGTCGACGATGATCCGCCGAGGCGCGGCCACGAAGAGTCGGGGCGACTGGATTTAAACCAGCGACCGCTCGGCCCCCAAGCCGGCGCTCGGGCACTGCAGTTGAGTCCATTCCCGTCCCCGCCGTCCCCGTCGTCCCCGACGACGACTCATTGAACTCATTGGGCAATCCATCCGGTACCACCGTGGTACCACGGCACTGCTCTCATGACGTGGTCGAACGTGGAGGCACGTTCCCGACTCGGAGTAGCCGCTCGAAGCCAACCCAGTGGATGAGGGCGGCAGGCGTCTTTCGTGACCAAACACACATAACCCTTGGTCCCTCGGGGGAAGGATTGCCCAGATCGCAAATGAGCGTCGCTGCCACACCTTTGCGGACCAGATTGCAGTGCGTCCACCAAAGGGACCGGACGCTCGCCGACCGGATCCTCAAGCGTGTCGCCGTCGCCCATGTGGTCGCGGGCGCGGTGGGGACGATCGACATCTTCCTCCTTCTCTGGCTCGTCCTGCCGCAGCCTGACCTGGGTGGCGTAGCGCCGGAAACTGTGTTTGTCGCGAACGCGGTCGCGGTGGCCGTGCTCCTCGCCCTCGGCCTGGTCCTCGGGACGGCGGTGGGCTACCGGATCGCCCGACCGTTCAAGCGCTTCCTCGCGGAGGGTCGCCCGCCTACTGAGGCGGAGCGGATCGCCGTGTTGAGTCATCCGAAGCGCGGAGCCGCCATCGACGCCACGGGGTGGCTGGTCGGCGCCCTCGCCTTGGCGGTGATCAACCTGCGCTACTCGGGCGACGTCGCCTTCCACGTCGCCTCGACGGTGGTGATGGGAGGTCTCACCACCACCGCGATCACCTACCTGCTCACCGAACGGATCATGCGCCCGCTCACCGCTCGCGCCCTCGCCACCGAGTCTCCGCCCCAGCTGTGCGGCCCGGGCGTCCAAGGCCGCCTGTTACTCGCCTGGCTGCTCGCGACGGGCGTCCCCCTACTTGGGATCAGCTTCGTCGGGCTTCACACGCTGTTCGAAGGGGCGCCGGCCGATCGCGTCGCCAGGAGCGTGCTCGTCCTGAGCGCCGGCGCCGTGGTCATCGGCCTCCTGACCACCGTTCTCGTGGCTCGCTCGGTCGGCGAGCCCTTGCTCGCTCTGCGCAGCGCCGTCGCCCGCATCGAGGAGGGCGACCTCGAGGTCGAGGTTCCAGTCGACGACGGCAGCGAGGTGGGCCTGCTCCAGAGCGGGTTCAACCACATGGCCTCAGGCCTCCAGGAACGCGAGCAGTTACGGGATCTGTTCGGGCGGCACGTCGGCGCTGAGGTCGCCCGCCACGCGGTCGACAACCCGCCGGTGCTCGGGGGAGAGCAGCGCGAGGTCGCGGTCCTCTTCGTGGACCTCGTCGGCTCGACCGAGCTCGCTGCCCAGCGACCAGCCGAGGAGGTCGTGTCGCTGCTGAACCGCTTTTTCACCATCGTGGTGGAGACCGTGGCGGACTACGGCGGGTGGGTAAACAAGTTCGAGGGTGACGCAGCGCTGTGCGTGTTCGGCGCTCCTTTCCCCGACGAGTCGTGCGCCTCCTCGGCGCTCGTCGCCGCCCGGGACCTCCACGCGCGGCTCGCCGACGAGATTCCCGAGGCCGCCGCAGGGGTGTCGGTCTCCGCCGGGCACGCGGTGGCCGGCAACGTGGGCTCCGAGAACCGCTTCGAGTACACCGTGATCGGCGATCCGGTCAATGAGGCCGCGCGCCTTTGCGAGCTCGCGAAGCGCCACTCGAGCCGGCTCCTCGCCTCCGAGCGGGTGGTCCGACGCGCCGGGGCTGAGGAGGGCGAACGCTGGCGG
>DAIOHA010000043.1:0-8842 GCA_036744955.1 Thermoleophilaceae bacterium
GGGCGCGCGCGTCGCCGACACGGGGCGCCCGAACAGGAAGCCCTGCCCGAGCGGACACCCGAGCTCGCTCAGGATTCGGGGCTGTTCGGGCGTCTCGATCCCCTCGGGCACGACCTCGAGGTCGAGGGCGCGACCGATCTCGAGCATTGCCTCGACGATCTGCGGTCGCCGGCGCGGCGGCCGACTCCGCCACTAACGAGCGGTCGATCTTGAGCCCGTCGAGCGGAAAGCGGCGCAGGCTGCTGAGAGACGCGTAGCCGGTCCCGAAGTCGTCGACGACGAGCGCGTCCGGCAGACGCGGGCGCCGCGCATCCCCTCGCCGGACGTTCGCTTGACCCGCGCCGCTCGAGGCGCGAGAGTGGCACCTGCGGGAAGTCGCGACGCCGACCAACGACAACGGAGGACAGGATGCAAAGCTCGCTCGGCGAGTTCCAGGAGACCACGAGCCAGGAGGCTTTCTCGCTGCAGAACTCGAAGCTGCTCAAGGTGCGGCTCGAGTCGGTGACGATCCAGGCGAAGCTCGGGTCGATGGTCGCCTACCAGGGCGACGTGCGCTTCGAGCACGCGGGCTCGGGCGGGCTCGGTCGCTTCGTCAAGAAGGCTATGACGGGCGAGGGCACCCAGCTGATGAAGATGGACGGCACCGGCGAGGTCTTCTTGGCCGACCACGCCCAGGACGTGCACCTCATCCGCCTGGAGAACGACCGCATCACTTGCAACGGCGCCAATGTGCTCGCTTTCGATGCTGGCATCGACTGGGACATCCAGCAGATCTCCGGGGGCATGGCGGGCGCGATGGCCGGCGGGCTCTACAACATGTCGCTCGCCGGCACGGGCTGGGTTGCCGTCATCTCCGACGGCCCGCCCGTGCTCCTCAACACCGGTCAGGCGCCGACCTTCTGCGATCCCCAGGCGGCGATCACGTGGTCGAGCGGCGTGCAGACGCAGGTGAAGACCGACGTCAACCTCAAGTCGTTCATCGGCCGCGGGTCCGGCGAGACGATCCAGATGGGCTTCGTCGGCGAGGGCTGGGTGCTCGTGCAGCCCAGCGAGGGCCAGATCGCGGGCGCCGTGCCGGCCGGTGGGGGCACGGGCGGGGGCCTGCTCAAGAACCTGGGCGGCTAGGCCGCTCCGAGCGGGGTCGCGGCGCGCCTAGGGCTCGCCGCGACCACCCGCTCCACAACGCTTCACCTTGTGAAGCCTCGGCTAGAATCCGGGGGGATGCCCTCGGTGAGCGACGTTACCTGTCCCGTCTGCGCCACCGCGGAGCTCGTCTGCGGGAAGTGGACGATGCTCATCCTGCGCGACCTCGCCGAGGGGTCGAGCCGCTTCTGCGAGCTCGAGCGCTCGCTCGCAGGCATCAGCCCGCGCACGCTGTCGCTGCGCCTGCGCGCGCTCGAGGAGGAGGCCGTCGTCGTCCGCGAGACCTTCGCCGAGGTCCCGCCTCGGGTCGAGTACTCGCTGACCGAGAAGGGGCGCGCGCTGATCCCGCTGATCGAGGACATGCGCCGCTACGGCCAGGAGTGGCTCACCGCCGAGACGGCGGCCTGCGTGCAGGCGGCCTAGCTGCCCCGTCCGGGCGCGCGGGAAGAGCCTTCCGGCGCGCGGCGAAACGGCAGGAGACCGATAGGGACCCGCGAAAGCGATGCCGATGCGCAACCGGGCCCTGCACGACGCCCTGCGCGACTTCGCCCTCGAGGCCGCGGCGCTGCTCGTGCGTGCGACCGAGGCGGGGGAGGAGATCGCCTTCTCGCTCGACGAGCAGTCCGGCGGCGGCGGCACGCTCTACCGCTACCGGCCGCTGACCGACGACTTCATCGCCACCCGCTGGGGCGACATCCGCGCGCTGCCGGGCTTCGAGGCGGCGGCGAAGGCGCTCGGCACGGGAGCGCGCGCGTACCTGCGCCGGCGCGGCGAGCCGGGCGCCGACGCAGAGCCGGCGCTGCGCGCGATGCTCGAGCGCCTGTACGAGGACTCGACTTCGTTCGCCTTCCCCGAAGAGCGGTTCGAGCGCGTCTACGCCGGCGTCGAGCGGGCGCTGTACGCGGGAACCGTCCGTGCGATCCTGGCGGCGCCGGTGCTCGGCCTGCGCTTCGAGGGCGCGCGCCTCGAGCTCGGCGACGACATCGCGCTCGCTGACGTCGCGCTGCTCGCGCCCGCGCCCGCACCCTCGTGGCTCGAGGGGGACGAGGAATCGGAGGGCCGAGGCGCGCCGACCGCCTACCTCGTGCTCGAGCGCGACATTGCATCGGAGGCGGCGTTGCCGGTCGGTGAAGCGCGCGTGCGGCTCGCGAACGCGCTGGCCGCGCTGCGGCTCCTCGAGCCGAGCGGGGTGGCGCTCGGACCGCTCGGGTACGCGCGGGCGGGCGAGGGCGCGTGGCAGCCGTTCCGGCTCGAGGGCGGCGGTTGCCCGCACGGTTCGAAGCTCACCGTCGGCAGCGACGACGGGCCGAGGCTGTGCCGGCTCGTCGAGGCCCTCGAGGAGCGCCGGCGTCCTGGCCCGCTCGGCTGGGCGCTCGACCGCTACAGAATGGGCCTGTCGCGCCCGAGCGAGGTCGAGGCGCTTTCCGACCACCTGCTCTCGCTACGGGCGCTGCTCGGCGGCGGCTCGGCGGCCGAGCCGGCGACCGTGGCGCTCCGCCTCGCCGCGCTCCGAGCCGAGGAGGCCGATCGCCGCGCCGTCCAGCGCCGCGTCGAGGCGGCGATCGCGCTCGAGCCGTTCGTTATCGAGGGCGGAGTGGGAGCGGCGCGGGGTGAGCGCTACGTGGAGACCGTCGGCCGCCACGGGCCCGGCCCGCTCGTGCGCGAGCTCGAGGAGCATCTGTGCCGCTTGCTCGCGGACGCGCTCTGCGGCGAGCTCGAGGAGGACCTCGCGGGCGCAGCCGACGAACGTTTGCTTCGCGGCTCCTATCCGGTCGAGATCCGTGCCCGCCGGCTCGGGGGCCGCCGTCGGAGGAAGGAGGCGGAGGAGGACGTGCCCTCCGAGCCGGCGGGCGACCGAGGCCTCGAGGGGGACATGGACGGCGAGGGGCGTCCGGACGCTCCGGCGGGCTCCCCGCTGGCCGCCTTCCCCGGCCGCTCCGCGCCCGCGCGCGAAAGGCGCGAAACCCGCCGCCCGCCCGAGGCTCGGACTCGCTCCGAAGCCGCTCCGCGGCGCGCCGACGAGGCGCCAGGCGAGCGCGCGCCGCTCACGCTCACACCCGAGCTCGACGACGATCCCGAGGGCTACTCCGCGCCGGTTTAGGGCGCCGGGCGCGGGCGCGGGGACGACGCCGCGCGCGCACGGGATACTTCGCGCCGATGCGCGTCGGGATCCTCACCGCGGGCGGCGACTGCCCCGGGCTGAACGCGGTCATCCGCGCGAGCGCCCGCCGCCTGCTCGAGCGTGGCCACGAGCCGATCGGGCTCCTCAAGGGCTATCGCGGTCTCGCCTACGGCGAGCTGCGCCCGCTCGACTACGGCGCGTCCTCGGGCATCCTCCACCTCGGTGGCACGATCCTGTCGACCTCGAGCTTTGACCCCTTCCGCGAGCCGGGGGCGCTCGAGCGGATCGATGCCGAGCGGCGCAGGAGCGGCCTCGACGCGCTCATCGCCATCGGCGGCGAGCACACGATGGACATCACCCGGCGCCTGCACGATGAGCTCGACCTGCCTGCGGTCGGTGTGCCGAAGACGATCGACAACGACGTGGTCGGCACCGACTTCACGTTCGGCTTCGACACCGCGGTGCAGGTGGCGACCGACGCGCTCGACCGCCTGCACACCACCGCCCAGTCGCACGACCGGATCATGATCGTCGAGGTCATGGGCCGCAACGTCGGCTGGATCGCCATGCACGCCGGCCTCGCCGGCGGCGCCGACGGCATCGTCATCCCCGAGCTCACGCTCACCGTCGAGGACCTCGCCGCCACCGTCGAGCGCCGGCACGAGCGCGGCAAGAACTTCTCGATCATCGTCGTCGCCGAGGGCGCCGAACTCGCCTTCGCGAGCGGCGAGCGCCGGACGGTGCGCGCCTCGGAGTCGACCGACGCCTACGGCTACTCGCAGCTCGGCGGCATCGGCAGCGCGCTCGCCACCGAGCTCGCGCGCGCGACTGGCTACGAGGCCCGCGTGACCACGCTCGGCCACGTGCAGCGCGGCGGCACGCCGACCTCGACCGACCGAATCCTCGCCACTCGCTACGGCATCCAAGCCGCCGAGCTGACCCTCAGCGGCGAGACGGGAAGGATGGCGGCCGTTCACGGCAACGAGATGACGAGCGTGCCGCTCTCGGAGGTGCGGGGCCTCAAGCAGGTGGACCTGCGGCTGCTCGAAGTGGCGCGCACCTTCTTCGCCTGAGTCGCGCAGATGGCCGTCCAGCGCGTCCCCGTCGCCCGGCTGCATCCCCAGCGCCTCGAGCGGGTGCTGACACCGGAGCAGGGGCGCGAGATGCAGGAGACCGTCCGCCGCGGGCGGGAGCGCTTCGCCGGTCGCGCGGTCTGGAGCGTGAGCTCGACCGCCTACGGCGGCGGCGTGGCGGAGATGCTCCACTCGCTCTTGGCCTACGTGCGCGGGGCCGACATCGACGCCCGCTGGGTAGTGATCGACGGGCCGCCCGAGTTCTTCGAGGTCACAAAGCGCCTGCACAACCGGCTCCACGGCGTGCGCGGCGACGGTGGCGAGCTCGGGGACGCCGAGCGCGAGGCGTACGAGCGCGTGTGCGCGGGCAACGCCCGCGACCTGCTCGAGGTCGTACGCCCGGGCGACGTCGTCATCTGCCACGACCCCCAGCCCGCCGGGCTCGTGCCCCAGCTCGCCCGCGCCGGGGCGGTAGTCGTCTGGCGCGCGCACATCGGCGTCGACGAGCCGAACGACCTCGCGCGCGAGGCGTGGGACTTCCTTCGCCCCTACGTATCGGAGGCGGCGGCCTACGTCTTCTCGCGGCGCTCGTACGTCTGGGACGGGGTCGACGCGGACCGCGTGGCCGTGATCCCGCCCTCAATCGACACCTTCTCGCCGAAGAATCAACCGATGGCCTTCTCGGCCGTGGCCGCCGTGCTGAGCGCCATCGGCCTGGGCGGCAACGAGTCCGGGGGCCATCCCGCGTTCGAGCGCGAGGACGGCTCGCCCGCGCGCGTCGACCGCCGCGCCCACCTCGTCGAGGACGGCCCACTCGACCTCGTGCAGCCGACCGTCCTACAGGTCTCGCGCTGGGACCGGCTCAAGGACCACGGCGGCGTGCTCGAGGCCTTCGAGTGCTGCATCGCGCCTCGGATCCCTGATGTCCACCTGGTGCTCGCGGGTCCCGACGCCGCCGGCGTCGCCGACGACCCCGAGGGCGCCGGGGTCTACGCCTCGCTCGTCTCGCGCTGGCGGGAGCTCGATCCCGACCTGCGCCGCCGCGTGCACATCGCATCGCTGTCGATGGCCGATGCCGCGGAGAACGCGGCCATGGTCAACGCGCTCCAGCGGCGGGCCGACGTCGTCGTCCAGAAGAGCCTCGCCGAGGGCTTCGGCCTGACCGTGGCCGAGGCGATGTGGAAGGGGCGGCCGGTCGTGGCCGGCGCGGTCGGCGGCATCAACGACCAGGTCGTGCACGAGGAGACCGGCCTGCTCGTCGACCCGACCGACCTCGAGGCCTTCGGCGAGGCGGTCAGCCGCCTGCTCGGCGACCCGGGCGCGGCGACGCGCATGGGCGACCGCGCCAACGTGCGCGTGCGCGACCTGTTCCTGGGCCCGCGCCACCTGCGCCAGTTCCTCGAGCTCTTCGACCGGCTCATGGGCTGAGGCCGCCGTCGAAGAGGTGGCGGTTCATCGCCGCGAGCCCTGCGACGTCGTGGATGTCGTCGCGCAGGTGGGGGACGAGCACGAGCGGCGCGCCGCCGATTCCCTCGGCGAGCTGCACGACCGAGCGGCGGTCGCGCTCGCTCAAGCGCTCCGCGTCCGCGAGCGCCCGCGCCGCCTCGCCGCCGAGCTCGCCTCCGAGCAGCTCGGTCAGCTCGGCTCGCGGCACCTCGCCGTCGGCGTCGGGGGGCAGGAGGTGGACGCGGTTCACGATCGCTCCCGCGAACGGCATGCGCCGCTCGGCGAGGCGGCGCCCGAACAGGGTCGCCTCCTCGACCGAGTCGGGCTGGGGCGAGGTCACGAGCAGGAAGGCCGTCGCCGGCGCGCCGAGCAGCGACTCGACCCGGCGCGCGCGGTCACGGAAGCCGCCGGTCATGTCGGCGACCGCGGCGAAGAACTCGCCCACGTCGCGCATGACGTCGACGCCGGTGATGCGCTGCATCGCCCGGAACAGGAGGCTCGAGCCGCGTCCGAGGAAGCGGCCGCCCGGGCGCAGGAAGGCGCCGAGCGCGCGCGAGTCGATGAACCGCGCGAGCCGGCTCGGCGCGTCGAGGAAGTCGAGCGCGTTGCGGGTAGGCGGCGTGTCGAGCACGAGCGCGTCGTAGCGGCCCTCCTCGTCGAGCTCGTTGAGCTTCTCCATCGCCATGTACTCCTGCGAGCCCGAGACGGCGTTCGAGATCTCCGCGTAGATGCGGTTGCCGAGCAGGCGGTCGCGGGCCTCGGGCGACGCCGCGTAGCGCGCCACGGTCTCGTCGAAGGTGCGCTTGGCGTCGAGCATCATCGCCCACAGCTCGCCGCGCATCTCGATCCCCGCCGCGGCGAAGCGCTCCGGGTCGACGCGCCGCGCGTCGTTGCCGAGCTCCTCGAGTCCGAGCGACTGGGCGAGCCGGCGGGCGGGGTCGATCGTGAGCACGGCGACGCGCGCGCCGCGCGCGGCCAGCTGCGTCGCGATCGCCGCGGCCACGGTCGTCTTGCCCACGCCGCCCGAGCCGGCGCAAATGAGCAGGCGCTTGCGGGCGATCAGGTCGTCGACGGACGCGGGGGGCGCGGCGGTGGTCACGCGCAGAGGATTTCAGACGGCGCGGGCGCGACGCCCGGGGGAAGGACTACGCGGCCCGCCTGCGAATACGCCCACGCGAATGGGTCTGATCGACCGCCTGCGCGCCTCCTCGGGGCCCGACGGCCGATCCGGCCGCGACGACGCATCGGAGCCCGCCATGCCCACCCAGACGAAGGTCATCGCGCTCGCCAACCAGAAGGGTGGGGTCGCCAAGACGACTACGACCCTCAACCTCGCGGCCGCTTTCGAGGAGACCGGCCACCGGGCGCTGTGCGTCGACATGGACCCGCAGGGCAACCTCACGATGAGCCAGGGCATCGACCCCGACTCGCTGGAGAAGTCCATGTACGACGTGCTCGTCAACCGCACGCCGATCTCGGAGACGATCGTCTCGTGCGAGATCGACGTGGCGCCCTCGTCGATCGACCTGGCCGGGGCCGAGATCGCGATGTCGACGATGATCGGCCGCGAGCGGGCGCTCGAGAAGGCGCTCGACGAGATCCGAGACCGCTACGACTTCGTGCTCATCGACACCCCGCCGAGCCTCGGGCTGCTCACGATCAACGCGCTCACCGCCTCGGACAAGGTCATCGTCCCCGTCCAGTGCGAGTATCTGTCCATGCGAGGCCTTATACAGCTGCAGAACACGCTGTCGATGGTGCGCGACAACCTGAACCCGGACGTGGAGATCGAGGGGATCCTGCCGACCCTCGTCGACAGCCGGACCGTGCACGCCAAGGAGGCGCTCGAGATCCTCGAGGAGAATTTCGGCGACCGCGTGTTCGCCTCGCGGATCAAGAAGACCGTGCGCTTCGCCGAGGCGCCGGTGCGAGGGATGTCGGTGCTCAAGTACGAACCTGACGGCAAGGCGGCCTACGCCTACCGCCAGCTCGCCAAGGAGGTCCTGGGGAATGGCAAGCGGTAAGCGAGCCAGCATGCGGGAGGGGCCGCTGGCCGCTCTCTTCAGCCGCACCGACGACGAGGCGGGCGAGCCGGTCGAGCCCTCCGCGGTCGAAGGCGAGGCGTCCGCCGAGGAGCGCCGGGCGCCGGAGCGCCCCGCCACCGACGAGCTGCGACCCGCGCCGCCGTCGGCGCGCGGGCAGGCGCCGCCCGCGCCGGTCTCGGAGATCCGGGTCCGCCGCGCGCGCGAGGACGAGGCCAAGGATGAGCCGCGCCCGCGCAGCGCCGAGGAGCGCCTGCGTGCGGTCTTCTCCGCCGACGTGCCCGAGGACATCCTCCAGCGCCCGGCGTCTTCGGGCTCCACGCCGCGGTTCGGCCGCGCCGAGCCCAAGCCGCAGCCGGCTGCCGAGCCGTCGGGCACGCCCGTCCTGCGGGTCGTCGGCGTGGGCGGCGCCGGCGTCAATGCGATCAACCGCATGGTCGAGGCGGGCGTCGACGGCGTCGAGTTCGTCGCGCTCAACACCGACACGCAGTCACTTGGGACCTCGAGCGCACACGTGACGCTCGACATCGGTGCCGAGCTCACGCGCGGGCTCGGCTCGGGGTCGAACCCCGAGCTCGGCCGCGAGGCCGCGTTCGAGGACGCCGACCGGATTAAGCAGGTGCTCAAGGGCTCGGACCTCGTGTTCGTCACGGCGGGGGGCGGCGGCGGGACCGGAACGGGCGCTACGCCCGTGGTGGCGCGCCTCGCGCGCGAGGTAGGCGCGCTCGTCGTCGGCGTGGTCACGAAGCCGTTCCCCTTCGAGGGCACGCGCCGGGCGATCCAGGCCGAGGAGGGCGTGACCGCGCTCGCCGAAGAGGTCGACACCCTCATCACCATCCCCAACGCGCGGCTGCTCTCGGTGCTCGACAAGCAGACGTCGATGGTCGACGCCTTCCGCACCGCCGACGACGTGCTGCGTCAGGGCGTGCAGGGCATCTCCGACCTCGTGACGCTCCCGGGGCTGATCAACCTCGACTTCGCCGACGTGCGCACGATCATGGCCGAGGCGGGCCAGG
>DAIOHA010000044.1:0-8424 GCA_036744955.1 Thermoleophilaceae bacterium
GCGACCGCTCTCCTGCGTCCCGCGCCTAGGCCGCCGCCTCGCCCGACGAGCGCATGCCCGACCCGAGGCCGCACGCCAGGTCCCAGACCACGTCGGCCTCGCCAATCCCCTGCGTCGACGCGAGCTCGACGACACGCTCCCACGGCAAGGCTGCCTCGGGCAGGTCGTCCCAGCGGGCGAGCTCGAGCGCCTCGCGCGCCGCGCTGAGCGTGGGCCCGGTGACCCCCTGCGCCTCGATCAGCCCGCGCACCGCGTCACGTTGCGCGTCGCTCAGCCGGACGGACCACATCGCAAGACCTCCTCGCGCCAGCGGTTACTTGCCGAGGCAACGTAGCTGCGCGCGCGGACGGATCCGCGCCGACTCGGACGGCCGTCGGCGGCCCGCCGGAGCGGAGTTCAGCCGCCTTCGGGGACCGACTCGCGCGGGGCCACCGCGGGATCGCGGGCGCCGTCCCCAGACTCCTCCTCGGACGCGCCGTCGGCGCTGTCCTCGCTCGCCTCGCGCGTGGGGCGATCGGGCGCGTGGTCGCGGATCCGCACGGCCTCCACGCGGTTCTGGCGCACGGACTCGACGCGCAGCGAGTAGTCGTTGGCGTGGACCATGTCGCCGCGCTTGGGCAGGCGCCCGAGCTCGTTGAACACGAAGCCGCCGACCGAGTTGTAGGCGTCGGACTCCGCGTCGAAGTGCAGGCCGTAGTCGTCGAGATCGTTGATTGGGAGATGCCCGCGCACGTACCAGTCGCCGTTGGCGAGCCGGCGCACGCCGGCGGCGGTGGGGTCGGTCTCGTCGGCGATTTCGCCCACGACCTCCTCGATGATGTCCTCGACCGACACGATCCCGACGGTGCGCCCATACTCGTCGACGACCACGGCCACCGACATCCGCTCCCGCTTGAGGTCGGCCAGCAGGTCGTCGAGCGCGCGTGTCTCGGGCACGATCAGCGCGTCCTTGACCGACGGCTCGACCGACGCCTCGGGTCCGTCGCGCATGAGCCGGCGCACGAGGGAGTTGGAGTGGACGATGCCGCGGATGTTGTCGGTGTTCTCGCTCTGGGTGACTACGAGCCGCGTGTGGCCGGACTCGACGCAGCGCTCGAGCGCCGTGCGGACGTCCTCGGAGACGTCGACGGTCACGACCGCTGGGATCGGCGTCATGACCTGGCGCGCCTCCTGCTCGTGCAGGTGAAAGACGCCCGAGAGCATCGTGGCCTCGCCCGGGTCGAGCGTCCCGCCGTGCATCCCTCGCGCGATGAGCATTTTCAGGTCCTCCTGGCTGGCGGGCTCGTCGAACTCGGCCTGGGCGTTGACCCCGAACAGACGCAGCATCCAGTTGGAGGAGGTGTTGACGAGCCATATGAACGGCTTCGCGGCAATGCGGAACCACTCGAGCGGTCGGGCGATCCGCCGCGCAGTGCCCTCCGCGTGGGTGATCGAGAAGATCTTCGGCACCTGCTCGCCCGCGGTGATGTGCGCGAACGTCGTGACGAAGTAGGCGAAGCCGACGCCGACGATCGCCGCGAGGACGGCCCCGATCACGCCCTCGAGCGGGTGGCGGATCAGGTCGCCGAGGGCCTTCTCGCCGAGGAAGCCGATGCCGATTGAGGCCAGCGTGATACCGACCTGGCACGCCGACAGGTACTCGTCGATGTGGTCGACCTGGCGCAGCGTCAGCCGCGCGCCGCGGGCGCCCTCCTCGGCGAGCGCCTCGACGCGGTCGCGGCGCACGCGCACGAGCGCGAACTCGGCCGCGACGAAGAAGCCGTTGAGCGCCACCAGCGCCACGACGGCGAGCAAGAGCAGCACTGCGGTCATGTGCTCGAGCCGGGCGCCGGCCTACTTCGCGAGGGATCGTCGTCGCTCATCGCGCAGACGTCGCGGACGGTACCAGAGCCCCGCGACGGCGCCGGCGGCCTCGCGGGGTCAGGCGAGCGCCTCGATGCGCCGCGCGAGGTCGAGGTCGGCGGGGGTCAGGCCGCCTTCCGAGTGGGTCGTGAGCGAGACCGTCACGCGGTTCCAGGAAATCGCGATGTCCGGGTGGTGCCCCATCTCCTCCGCAGGCTCGACGAGTCGGTCGACGAAGCCCACCGAGTCGACGAAGTCGCGCAGTCGAAACGTCTTGCGGATCGCCTCGCCGGCCCGCTCCCAACCGTGGAGCTCCGCGAGGCCGGCGTCAATTTCGTCCGGGCTCAGAAGTGCCATCTAGGGTTAGTCGTCGTGCGAATAGCGAGCCTCGTCCCCTCGGCGACGGAGATGCTTTTCGCCCTCGGGCTCGGGGACTCGGTCGTCGGGGTCACCCACGAGTGTGACTATCCCCCGCAGGCCGCCTCGCTCCCACATCTCACACGCACGGTCATCCCGCCGGGGCTCTCGACGGCGGAGATCGACCGGGCGGTGCGCGAGCGCACCGAGCGAGGCGAGGCGCTGTACGAGCTCGACACGGCCGGCCTGCGCAAGCTCGCGCCCGAGCTGATCGTCACCCAGGCAGTGTGCGAAGTGTGCGCCGTCGCCGTCGACGACGTGCGCGCGGTGGCCGAAGAGCTTCCGACGCGCCCCCGCGTGCTCTCGCTCGACCCCTCGACGCTCGGGGAGGTGCTCGCGGGCATGGGCGAGCTCGCCGGGGCGGCGGGCGCGTCCGCGGCAGGCGAGCGCCTCGGGAGCGAGGCCGCCGACCGCCTGGATCGCGTGGCCGCCGCCGTGGAGGGCGCCGCGCGCCCGCGCGTGGCGGCGCTCGAATGGCTCGACCCGGTCTTCGTCGGCGGTCACTGGGTGCCGCAGATGATCGAGCTGGCCGGAGGCGAGGACGTGCTCGGGCTGCCGGGCGAGCGTTCGCGCACGGCCGAGATCGAGGAGGTGGCCGCGGCCGGACCCGAGATCGCCGTCGCCATGCCTTGCGGCTACGGTGCGGAGCGCGCCGCCGCGGAGGCTCACGCCCACGCGGACCTCCTGCGGGCTTTGGGCGTCTCGCACGCGGTCGCCGTGGACGCCACCTCCTTCTTCTCGCGGCCAGGGCCCCGGCTCGTGGACGGCGTCGAGCTCCTGGCTGGACTGCTGCACCCGGACCGCGTCGAGCCGCCCCCGCCCGATCGCGCGGTCGAGCTCGGCGAGCTCACAAGGGCACACGTCAGCACGCGATAGCAGCAGACGCAAGTCCAAGCCCAGAACCCGGCCGCTACCGGTCGTTCCGCGCAGGGCTCCCGCCCCCGGCGCCCTGTGTTACCTTCCGCTCGGTAGATACAGGCTGCATGTATGGAGGAGGACGGCATGTCGGTGACCGAACGCGCCGGATGGAGGTCGCCCGCCCTGGGCGAGGCTAACGAGCTCGAGCTCCCGGACGGCCGGCTGCGGTGCTTCGAGGCGGGCGAGGGCGCTCCGATCGTCTTCGTACACGGGCTGCTCGTGAACGCGAACCTGTGGCGCAAGGTCGTCGCGTCGCTGTCGCGCGAGTTCCGCTGCATCGCGCTCGACCTGCCGCTCGGCTCGCACCTCGCCCCCGCCGGCGAGCGCGCGGACCTCTCACCGCCGGGGCTCGCTGAGATGATCGCGAACGCGCTCGAGGCGCTCGGGCTCGACGACGCGACGCTCGTCGGCAACGACACGGGCGGGGCGCTGGCGCAGATCCTCGTCACGACCCGTCCGGAGCGCGTCGGCCGGCTCGTGCTCACCTCGTGCGACTTCGGCGACAACTTCCCGCCGCCGGCCTTCCGCCCGCTCAAGGTCGTCGCGCGCGTGCCGGGCGCGACCGAGGCGGTGCTGACCGCGCTGCGCCCGCGCGCGCCGCGGCGGCTCCCGCTCGCCTACGGCTGGCTCGCAAAGCGCCCGATCGAGCGCGCCGCCGAGGACAGCTACGTGCTGCCCGCGCTCGCCGACGCCGGCGTGCGCGGCGACCTGCGGCGAGCGCTGGTGGCGCTCGACCCGCGCCACACGCGCACGGCGGCCGCGCGCCTCCCCGGCTTCGACCGCCCCGCCCTCGTCGCCTGGTCGCGCGGCGACCGCTTCTTCCCGACGCGCCACGCCGAGGAGCTCGCGCGTCTGCTTCCCGACGCCCGGCTCGAGTGGATCGACGACTCCTACACGTTCGCGCCCGAGGACCGGCCGGACCGCGTGGCCGAGCTTCTCGCCGCCTTCGCGCGCGAGCCCGCGCGAGCGACGGGGGCCGAACCCGACGCGTCGAGAGCCCGGGCGGGGCGGAGTTGACCTAAGTCGTCGAGATAGCCAACGAGCCGGCCACCGCGAGGCCGCCGAGAAGGGCGACCGCCGCGCCGGGGACGACGGCGGGAACGCGCCCGCGGAGCCGATCGCCGAGCTCGAACAGCACGAGCGCCGCGAGCGTCCCTCCCACGAGGCCGCCGATGTGGCCTCCGATCGAGATCCCCGGGATCGCGAAGGTGATCAGCAGGTTGAGGCCGAGCCACACCGCGAGCCCGTTCTCCATCGGGTTCATGCCGCGGTTGCGCATGACGACGATGGCCGCGCCCATGAGCCCGAACACGGCGCCCGAGGCGCCGACCGTGAAGCCCGTCGGCTGGAGCAGCAGCGCGCCGAAAGAGCCCGCGAGCAGCGAGACGAAGTAGATGAGCGCGAACCGAAGCCGGCCGATCGCGGGCTCGAGCAGGCCGCCGAGCACGTACAGCGCGAACATGTTGAAGGCGAGGTGGAGCAGTCCCCCGTGCAGGAAGCCCGCGGTTACGAGTCGCCACACCTCGCCATCGGCGACCTCGGAGCGCGAGACCGCGCCCGCGGCCACGAGCGACGTGCCGCCGAAGTCGATGCCGCTGCGACGGCTCAGGAAGTCGGCCAGCGCGACGAGCACGTTGATCGCGATGAACGCGTAGGTGAGCGTCGGCTCGCGCTCGAGCGAGCGCAGGCTGCGCACCTGGGTGCGCTCGCGCGCGCACTCGGGGCAGCGCATGCCGACCTGCGTCGTCGTCATACAGTCGGGGCAGATTGGGCGCCCGCAGTTGGAGCACGCGACGCCCGTCTCGCGCTCCGGATGGCGATAGCAGGTGGGCACGCTCAGACCATAGGCGTCGCGCGACGCGCCCTAGCGAGCGAGGCGCCGGCGCAGGCCGCGCGCGACGTCGCGCACTCCGCGCTCGAAGGCGCGCGAGCTCGTCGAGCGCGAGTGCGCCCCCTGGCGCGTTCGCACCAGCACGAGCGCCCCCGCCGCCGCGCTGCCCACCGCGAGCGCGGCCACCGGGCGGACCCAGTTGCGAGGATCGCGCATCGCGCTCAGCTCCCAGTCGGCGAGCTCGTCGGCCGCGGCGCCGGCCACGAGCGCGAGATGCTGCTCGAGCCGGTCGGCGAGCGCGCCCGGCGGCTCGACCGGGGCGAGCGCGCTGCTCAGAAGGCGCTCGGTATCGCTGAGCTCAGCCATCGACCTCTGCGAGCGTAGCCTCGAGCTGGCGCAGCGCCCGGTGGATCAGGACCTTGGTGGCGCCTTCGGAGCGCCCGAGGGCGCGAGCGATCTCCCGGTTGTCCATTCCGAGCGCGAAGCGCATGATCAGCGCCTCGCGGCGGTCGTCGGGTAGGGCGGCCACGCCCGCGAGCACCTCGCGGAGCGCGTGGCGTCCTTCGACAATCTGCGCGGTCTCGTGCGGGGCGGAGACCACGGAGGCGTCGTCGAGGCCGGTCTGGGGCCGCCGCGCGCGGTCGCGGTAGTAGTTGGCCGCGAGGTTGTGCGCGATGCGGATGAGCCATGGGCGCAGCGGGCGGCCGTCGGCCTCGCGCCGGGCGCGCTCGAAGTGGCGCCACGCCTGGAGGAAGGTCTGCTCGGTGAGGTCCTCGGCATCGTGATGGTTGCCGATGCGGTAGTACGCGTAGCTGTAGACGTCCCGCAGGTGGGCGCGGTAGAGCTCGGTGAAGTCGGCGTCGAGCTCAGCGCGTGTGTCCGTCTCCGCCACCCACCGAGCCTACCCCGCGCGGGCCAGCGCAGCCCGCCTCTCCCCGCCCGCCGCGCGGTCGAGCAGCTCCTCGATCCAGTCGTCGGGCGTCGTCCGGCCGGCGATGACCTCCGCGAGCCCGCGCGTCGCGGGGCACGCGATCTCGTCCCGGTCCAGCGCGTCTACGATGAGCGGTACCGCATCGAGCGCCTCGGCGGCGCAGCCGAGCACGGCAGGCACCTGCTCGGCCGAGACCCCGCCCGCGAGCAGAGCGCCCGCGCGCCGATTGCGGCTGCCCTCGGCGAGCACAGTCCCGACCAGGTCGCCGACGCCGGCCAGGCCGGCGAGCGTGTCGGCGCGACCGCCCCGCGCGAGCGTGAGCGCGTGCAGCTCGGAGAAGACGCGGCCCGCGGCGGCGCCGGCGGCGTTCATCCCCACCTCGGCGGCGACGCTCGCCGCGAGCGTGGCGGCGTTCTTGGCGCAGCCGCCGAGCTCGGCGCCCAGGACGTCGGCCGTCCGCTCGACCTCGAGCCCGGCGCGCTCGAGCACGTCGGCGAGCTGGGGCAGCAGGTCGTCGTCCTCGCTCGCGAGCACGACCGCGGCACCGCTCGTTACGGCCTCGCCGGCGTGCGCCGGCCCGCCGAGGTGCGCGACCGCGCGCGCCGAGCAGCGTGCCTCGACGTACTCGGTCGGGCGTGTCGCGAGCGGCGCGACGAGGCCCTTGGCGAGCACGAGCACCGCGCTGCGCTCGCCGATCCGCGCCCCGACCTGGCCCATGACCTGCGGCAGGTCACGCGAGGGAACGGCCAGCACGACGAGGTCGATCCCGCCGAACTCGATGTCCGCGGTCGTCGACACGCGCAGGTTCTCGGGCAGCTCGACGTCCGGGAGATAGTCGGCGTTGCGACCCTCCTCGCCCATGCGCGCGACCTGGTCGCCGCTTCGGCAGCCAAGCTGCGTGTCGATGCCCGCGCGTGCGAGGAGCACGGCGAGCGCCGTGCCCATGGAGCCGGCGCCGACGACGGCCGCGGTTCGCAGTGGCGGCAGGCCACCGAGCCATTCCCACTGGAGCGCAACGCACGGCCAGATGCGCTCGCTCAGCTCGGCGGCGAGGCGCTCGGTCGGGCGCTCGACGCGCGGGAAGGCGAGCGGGCGCCCGCAGCGGACGCGCACCTTGACAGGCCGGATCCGCCAGCCGCGTCGAGCGCGCTCCGAGCCGAGCACCGCGATCGGGACAACGGGGACGCCGGTCTCGAGCGCGAGCCGGCCCGCGCCGCGGCGCGGGCGCTCGAGTGAGCCGCGGCGGATGCGCGTCCCCTCTGGGAAGACGGTGACCGCCTCGCCGCGCTCGAGCAGCTGGCGCGCCGTCTCCATCGCCTCCTCGTCGGAGTCGCCGCGGCGCACGGGAAAGGCGCCGAGGCCGTTCAGGATCCAACCCTGGAGTCGCCCCTCGAATAGCTCGCGCTTGGCCATGAAGTAGCACGGCCGCAGCGTGCAGCAGGCGATGACGAAGGGGTCGAGGAAGGAGCGATGGTTTGCGGCCAGCAGGACGCCGCCGCGCTTCGGGATGTGCTCGCGGCCCATGCGGCCAAGGCGGAAGAAGAGCAGGAGGAGCGGCCGCAGCGTGAGGTTGACGAGCAGGAGCAGCGGTCGGTTCACGCCCCGGCGGCGCATCCGCTCGTGATAGCGGTCGAGCGGGGGCTCGGTGAGATTCGCGCCTGCGCGCTCTGAGGCGCTCCCGGAGGCAGCGGCGATTCGGGTGTCGGCGGAGGTCATCTCGAAGCGGCGGCAGGGAAGGGCGTTCGCTCCCGATCCCCCTCGACCTGCCGTGCCCTCTCTTTACCCCCGCGGGGCGAGTGCGTTACTCGCGCGCGATAGGCTGCCCGGATGGACCTGCGGAGGAGTCTGAACGGCGCGTTCGCCGGCGCTATCGCCGCGGGGCTGTGGGCGGCCCAGCAGCCGCTCGACAAGCGCGTCGGGGGGTCCGCCTACGACGACGTCGAGCTGCTGGGGAAAGCCGTCGCGCGCGGGCCCGCCTGGCCGCTCGCCGGCGCGGCGATGCACGTCGGAAACGGCGCCCTCTTCGGCGCGGTCTATGCCCAGGCTCGTCCCTTCATCCCCGGTCCGGTGCCGCTGCGGGGCCTGGTGGCCGGCGTCGTCGAGCACTTCGGACTGTGGCCGCTCACCGGCCTCGTCGACCGCGTCCACCCGGCGCGCGACGAGCTCCCGCAGCTCGCGGGCAACGCGCGTGCGCATGCCCAGGCGCTCTGGCGCCACGTGCTCTTCGGGATCGCGCTCGGCCTGCTCGAGGCGCGACTGAACGCCGAGCGCGACGTGGAACCGCCCCAGTTCGAAGTCTCCTCGAACGGCTACCTCGACATCGAGGCTGCGGTCGACGCGACCGAGGTCACGGGCCGGCGCTAGCGAGCCCGGCGGCGCTGGCGCCGCGCCTATCCTCAGCGAGCACGCCGGAGTAGCTCAGCTGGTAGAGCAGCCGCCTTGTAAGCGGCAGGTCAGGGGTTCGAGTCCCCTCTCCGGCTCTGCG
>DAIOHA010000045.1:0-8406 GCA_036744955.1 Thermoleophilaceae bacterium
CCGAGGCGACCGCCGTCGACTACGTCCACGGCGACGAGCACCTGCTGATGGCCCCGGCCTACGCGGTGCCGCGCATGCTCGACAAGGCGGGGCTGACGCTCCAGGACTTCGACTTCTACGAAATTCACGAGGCGTTCGCAGCCCAGGTCCTCGCCACGCTCAAGGCCTGGGAGGACCCGAAGTACTGCCGCGAGCGACTCGGCCGCGACGAGCCGCTCGGCTCGATCGACCGCTCGAAGCTGAACGTGAACGGCGGCTCGCTCGCCGTCGGCCACCCCTTTGCCGCCACGGGCGGGCGCATCGTCGCCACGCTCGCCAAGCAGCTCGACGAGAACGGCGGCGGACGCGGCCTGATCTCGGTCTGCGCCGCCGGCGGCCAGGGCGTCACCGCGATCCTCGAGAAGTAGGAGAAGCCATGGCAGACCGCTACCAGGAGCTCACGCTCAACCCGCTCGGGCGCACGATCGCCAAGCGTGCGGGCCTTCCCACGCCGCCGCGGCTGCGTCGCTACGAGCCCGGACAGGCGTTGGTCGAGGGCCCCGTGCTCGTCGGCGGCGCCCCGGGCGCGCGTGTCGAGGCGCCCATCGCCGACGTCCTCCACGCGGCGGGCGTCGACATGCGCACGCCGTCCGAGGCGGGCGACGAGCGCTTCGGAGCGCTCGTCTTCGACGCGACGGGCATCGGCTCGAGCGACGAGCTGCGCCATCTGTACGAGTTCTTCCACCCCGTCGCCCGCTCGCTAGGCCCTGGGGGGCGGGTGATCGTGATCGGCACGCCGCCCGAGGACTGCCGGCGCCCGCGCGAGGCGATCGCCCAGCGCGCGCTCGAGGGCTTCGAGCGCTCTTTCGCCAAGGAGATAGTCGGTGGCGCGACGGCCCAGCTCGTGTACGTCGCCGAGGGCGCCGAGGCCGCCGGCGAGTCGACGCTGCGCTTTCTCCTGTCGGCGAAGTCGGCCTACGTCTCCGGCCAGGTGGTGCGGGTGCGCCCGCCGGCCGATGGCGACGAGAGCGCGCCCGAGGACTGGGAGCGCCCGCTCGCCGGGCGCGTCGCGGTCGTCACGGGCGCCTCACGTGGCATCGGCGAGGCCATCACGCGCGTGCTCGCGCGCGACGGAGCGCACGTGGTAGCGCTCGACGTGCCCGCCCAGGGCGAGGCGCTGTCGGGCGTGGTCAACCGCTTCGGCGGCGAGGCGGTGCAGCTCGACATCACGGCTTCCGACGCTCCGCAGGAGCTCGCCGAGCACCTGCGCGAGCGCCACGACGGCGTCGACGTCGTGGTCCACAACGCCGGGATCACGCGCGACAAGACGCTCGCGCGCATGGACGAGAGCCGGTGGAGCTCGGTGCTCGCGGTCAACCTCACGAGCCAGGAGCGCATCAACGACGCGCTGCTCGGGAAGAGGGGCGTCCTGCGCCGGGGCGGCCGCATTGTCTCGGTCTCGTCGGTCAGCGGGATCGCCGGCAACCGCGGCCAGACTAACTACGCCGCCAGCAAGGCGGGGATCATCGGGATGGTGCAGGCGCTCGCGCCGACGCTCGCCCGGCAGGCGGGCACGATCAACGCCGTCGCGCCGGGCTTCATCGAGACCGAGATGACCGGTGCGATGCCGCTGCTCACGCGCGAGGGCGGGCGCCGAATCAACTCGATGTCGCAGGGCGGCCTGCCCGTTGACGTCGCGGAGACGATCGCGTGGTTCGCGAGCGCGGGCTCGGGCGGCGTGAACGGCCAGGTCGTGCGCGTCGACGGCCAGAGCATGCTCGGGGCCTGAGGAGGGACGATGGAGGTCAAGGAGATCGGCGACACTCCGGGGCTCGCCCCGCTCTACGCGAAGGCGTTCGTCACCTCGCTTCCGCTGCCGCTCGTCGGCGGCGGGGGCGACGGCGAGCTGCCCGAGAACGGCCTGACCCTGCACGACGTCGAGGTCGACCGCGAGCACCTCGCCGACTACAACCACGTGTGCGGCTTCCGGCTCGCCGACGCGCTGCCGCCGACCTACCCGCAGGTGCTCTCCTTTCCGCTCGCGATGCGGCTCATGACCGACCGCGAGTTCCCGTTCCCCCTGCTCGGCCTCGTGCACGTGGGCAATCGCATCGAGCAGCACCGACCGCTCCTTGTCGACGAGCGGCTGACGCTTGCCGTGCGCGCGGAGAACCTGCGTCCCCATGCCAAGGGACGCCAGGTCGACCTCGTGACCGACGTGATCGTCGGCGAGGAGACCGTGTACACCGCCGCCGCGACTTACCTCAGGCGGGGCGGCGGCTCAGGGTCGTCGGAGGGCTCGGGCGGCGAGGGCGGCGGCGAGTCGGGCGAGCGGCAGGCGGAGCTCAAGCCAACCGCGACCTGGAAGGTGCCCGGCCACATTGGCCGCGCCTACGCCGCGGTGTCGGGCGATCGCAACCCGATCCACCTTCACTCGCTGAGCGCGCGCCTGTTCGGCTTTCCGAGCGCAATCGCGCACGGCATGTGGATGAAGGCGCGCAGCCTCGCCGCCTTCGAGGGGCGCCTGCCCGACGCGCTCGAAGCCGAGGTCGCCTTCAAGAAGCCGATGCTGCTCCCCACCCGCGTCAACTTCGCGACCGCGGAGTCGCGCGGCGGCTACGAGTTCGCCGTGAAGGACGCGAAGAACGCCTCGCCGCACCTGACCGGCCGACTGCGGTCGCTCGACTAGGAGCCTGCCGCGGTCGACGACCCGCGCGCGGCGAGCGACGCGCGCCCTAACCTTGCGGCCATGAGCGCGAACGCGGACGCCGCGGCGGTGAGCCCCGAGCGCTCGCGCGGGCGGCGCAAGGTCCCACGAGCGGTGCGCGAGCAGCAGATGCTCGAGGTCGCCGAGCGCGTGTTCGCCGAGCGCGGTTTCCACGCCGCCTCGGTCGACGCCATCGCCGAGGGCGCCGGCATCACCAAACCGATGGTCTACGCGTACTTTGGGTCGAAGGAGGGCCTCTACATCGCGTGCATGGAGCGCGCGCGCCGGCGGCTGTTCGAGGCGATCGACAACGCGGCCGAGGCGGACGCGCCGGCCGACGAGGCGCTCTGGCGCGGGATCCAAGCCTTCTTCGCGTTCGTCTCCGAGCAGCGCGAGAGCTGGGTCGTCCTGTTCGGCGAGTCGACCACCTACGGCGGTCCGTTCGCCGAGGAGGCGGGGCGCCTGCGGCGCCAGATCGCGCGCCTCGTGAGCCAGCTCCTCGGCGAGGCGGCGGCGGCCGCGGGCCTCGACGCCGAGCAGCTCGGCGTCATGGAGCCGCTCGCCTACGCGCTGGTCGGCGCCGGCGAGTCGCTCGCCGCGTGGTGGGACGAGCACCCCGACGAGTCGCGCGAGAGCATGGCGCGTCGGCTCATGAACTTCGCGTGGATGGGCTTCGGCGACCTCGTGCGCGGCGAGCGCTGGACGCCGCCGGTGCGCCCAGAGGTCGGCTGGCCGGCGCCTACCGCTCGCTAGGTCCGGGGAGCCCTCGCTACCCGATGACGGGCAGGTTGCGTTCGGCCGAGAGCTCGTCGAGCGCGCGCTGCATCTCGCTCGTCACCTCCTCGTAGACCGCGTCGCGATCGGGGTCCTCGCCGAAGCGCTCGCGCAGGTCGATCGGCGGGAGCACGCGAATCTCGACCTTGGCCGGCAGCGGCAGCCGCGGCATCGGGAGGTCGAGCAGGCTGACGCCGAACGGGGGACCTAGGACCACGGGCAGGACCTTGATCCGTAGCAGTCGGTCGAGCATGAGCATGCGGGCGAGGGTCTGCCCGCGCGTCAGGAAGAGGCCGGTCTCCTGGCCGCCGATGGCGACGACGGGGACGACGGGCACGCCCTCGTCGAGCGCGAGCTCGATCCAGCCCTTGCGCCCGCCGAACTCGATCTGATCGGAGTGCCACGAGGGACGAAAACTCTCGTAGTCGCCGCCGGGGTAGACCAGCACCGGAGCGCCGGCGCGAAACGCGCGCCGCGCATTCTCATGCGAGGCCGAGAGCGTGCCATAACGGCGGATCATCGCGCCGATGGTGGGAAACGCCACGGCCACGTCGTGCGCGAGCTGGTGAAAGCGCCGGTCGGGGCCGAAGCGGCGAAAGAACGCCATCGCGAACACGAACGTGTCGGCGATCATCGTCCCGCCCGAGTGGTTTCCGACGAGCAGCGCTGGCCCCTCCTCGGGGATGTTCTCGAGCCCGGCGACCTCGGGGCGGAAGTAGACGTCGAACAGGCGACCGAGGAAGGGGAGGGTCTGACGGATGTAGTGGGGGTCCCACTCGTCGATGTCGCCTCCCTGCGGGGCGCCGCGCACGAGGTTGAACCAGTCGCCCGCCGTGCTCACACCAATGTCGAGCACGGGACCGAGCGGTCCGGGCGCCCGTCCGGCGGCGCGGCGGAGCGTGTCGAGCACCGGCGGTGGCCTCAGGCCCCGGCGGCGGCCGGGTCGCGCGCCGCGGCCGGCTCCTCGACGTCCGCGAAGCGCGTCTGAAAGCGCCGCAGCCCGAGCACCTGGGCGCCAATCAGCAGGATGGCGATGAGCAGCACGGTCACGTAGGCGAACACCTTAAGCCCTCCGGGCACGCCGGGCTTCTGCTCGCGCTGGAGCAGCGTCTTGTCGTCGATGAACGCGCGCGTGAAGGTCGCCGTCGCGGGGATCTCCGCAGCAGGCACGTCGGTGTCGGCTGGGAAGTAGACCGGCAGCCCGTCAACCGACGCGCCGCGCGCGAGGCGGATCGAGCTCTTCCAGTTGCCGTGAACGGGCAGGGGGGTCCGCGTCCGGTACACGCCGGGCGCCACCGGCTCGAGCTTCTCGACCACCGAGCGGCCCTCGACGCCCTGCCAGGCCGTCGACATGAGCCAGAGCGCCCCGTCAGCGGCGTTCGGGGGGTCGAGGGCGACGGTCGCCTGCACGGTCCGCTCGGGCGGCGGCGTGACCTCGGTAAGCGCCACGCGCGCGGTCGTCGGCGGCCCCGTGACGATCGGGATCGCGTATGCCGCGACCGCAACGATCGCCGCTCCGGCGAGCACGGGAGCGAGCTTCGCGCGCAGCCCGCTGGCGGGCGGCGAGGCACTCAGGCACGCGCCCACGTGCGCGCCGAGCACCGCCCCCGCGAGCGCGCACACGAAGCCGCCGATCGCGCCCTCGGGGAGGAGTGCCGCCGGCCACTCGACCGTCCACCACAGGTACGACCACGCCCACTCGGCGGCGAGGCCGAGCGTGCCCACGGCCGCGCCGGCGGCGAGCCCGAACACGACCGGTCGGCGCGTCGAGACCCTGAGCGCCACGAGCTCGACGACGGCCGCCTCGGCGAGGTAGAGCGGGAAGTGCAGCGTCGTGTGCCCGAACACCGGCGAGACGAGCACGCTGAGGATCCCGCGGATGAGGATGAAGAAGAGGGCGGCGAAGACGGCGCCGCCGCGGCCGAGGTAGACGCGCGCGGTCACGAGCGCGATCGACGCGGCGACCATCAGCATCACCGGATGGAGCACGAGCCGGAACTGCGGAACGGAGTAGTCGAACTCCCCCTGCGGCGTCGACAGGCCGATGAGGAGGGCGCCGCACAGGGCGATGGGCCCGAGCTTGCGGAAGCGCCTCGCGTCGGAGGCCGGCCGCTCGCTCGTCTGGTCGGCGGAGCGCCGGCCCTCCTCATAGAGGATGAGGCCGCCGATCACCGACAGCGACGCGGCGCCGAAGAGCAGCAGGTGTGTCGGTCCCCACAGGGTGACGTCCTGACCGAAGACCCGATGCCAGATATCGTCGAGCGGGAAGCCGGACAGGGCAATGAGGCCGCAAAGGAGGATGAGCCCTCCGCCGAGCGGCGCGTGCCACCCTCCCTTCGGGACCTTGAGCGACGCCCGGCCCGGCCGGCGCGACCCGTCGTCGGGGAGGACGACCGCGAGCACGCCGGCGAGCACGATCCCGAACAGGCCGGCGAGGATGAAGTAGTGAGAGGCGTTGGCGAAGGGCCCCGGGTCGCGGCCCGAGTCGAGGTGGGTCGCGATGTCCCAGTACATGCCGAACACGGCGATGATCAGCGAGCCGCCCTGGAGCCCGAGTGGCAGCGCCGCCCACGCAGGCAGAGCCGTGCGGCGCTCGGCGAACGCGCCGAGCCTGCGCAGGCGCGCGGCGCCGCCGCGGCGGTACTGCACCGACAGCAGCACCATGCCGGCGAGGATGAGCAGTGTGGCGATCGTGCCGCCGACGACCTCGCCGATTGCGCCGCCCCCCGATGACGAGGACTCCTTGACGTGCGCCGAGGCGTTCGCTGCGAAGGCGCCCAGGAATGCCACGGCCGCCGGGATCGCGCACCAGACCACCCGACGCGCGCTGCGGTCATGGCTGCCGGCCAGGGATGTCCCCGCTCGAGTGATGCTGCTGAGCATGAAGTTCTCCCCTCGTCCTCTCGGGTCCGAGGCCTACTGGCCGTAATGTTACCGTCGGTATAGCATCGTCGACTTGTCCGGAACGGCCCAGCGCGCCTCGCGCGCGCCCCTCGCACTGGCCCCCTGACTCGCCGGCGCGGGTCCGACCGCGTCCGCTCACCGGCCGCTAGGTCGCGCCGAGCAGCTCCGCGTCGCCGGGCCGGTGCTCGATTGCGACGGGCCACTCGCTGCGCAGCGTCATTCCCGCCTCGCCGTCCTCGGTGCGCACGCCGAGGACCTGATGGAGCTCGAGCGCGTCGCGGCGCTCGAAGCTCACCTGCGAGCCGGCCAGGTAGAGGCGCCATACGCGCGCCCTCCCCTTCCCGACCTCGGCCACCGCCTCGTCCCAGTGCGCCTCGAGGTTCGTAAGCCAGCCGTCGAGCGTGCGCGCGTAGTGCTCGCGGAAGTTCTCTTCGTGGCGCAGCTCGAAGCCGGCGTCGGTCATCGTCGAGATGATCAGTCCCGGGCCGCTCAGCTCGCCGTCCGGGAAGACGTAACGATCGATGAACCCCCCGCGCAGCAGCGAGGGGTAGAGGTTATCCGGGCGCGTGATGCAGTGGTTGAGCAGCCGCCCGCGCGGGCGCAGCTTCGAGCGCAGGAAGGCGAAGTAGGCGGGCATCTGGGCGCGCCCGACGTGCTCGGTCAGGCCGATCGACGAGATGGCGTCGAAGCCGCCCTCGCGCACGTCGCGGTAGTCGAGGTGGCGGATCTCGGCGCGGTTCCCGAGTCCCGCCTCCTCGATCGCGTGTCGCCCCCACTCGACCTGCTCGCGCGAGAGCGTAACCCCGAGGGCCTTGACGCCGTAGTGGCGCGTCGCGTGCACGACCATCCCGCCCCAGCCGCACCCTACGTCGAGCAGCCGCATCCCGGGCCGCAGGCCGAGCTTCCGGCACACGAGATCGAACTTCTCGAACTGCGCCTCCTCGAGCGTCGCGCCCTCGTCCGGGAAGACCGCGCACGTGTAGGCCATCGACGGCCCGAGCACCCAGCGGTAGAAGCGGTTCGAGACGTCGTAGTGGTGCGACACGGCGGTCGCGTCGCGGCGCTTGGAGTGCCGCCGACCGCGCGGGCGCACCTCCTCGGGCGGCGGCTCGGCCGGCCGGAGGCCACCGAATCCGACCGTTCGCAGGACCTCGAGGCGCCGGCTCCACGGTACGTTACCGTCGCTGACCGTCCACAGCCGGCGCAGCGCCTCGCGCAGGTCGCCCTGCACCTCGAGCCCGCCCGAGACGTAGGCGCGGGCAAGCCCGAGGTCTCCCCGCGCCTGCACGAGGTGGCGCACCGCACGCGGCGAGCGGAGCTCGACTGTCGCAGGGGCGGCGCGCGGACCGGCGCGGCTGCCGTCGTAGGCGCGGAACTCGAGCCCCGTTGCCCCCCCCGTGACCCGATCGAAGACCTCGGCGAGCATCGTCCCCCCTCCCCTACCCACCTTGGACGCACTTCTCGTACAGGTCGAGCAGCCGACCGTCGCCGTCGTAGCGGCGCTTGAGCTCCGCGTAGGCGTCGCCGTTGTAGAGCCGCCAGAACTCGTCGCGGCCGTAGAACGAGGTCGAGTAGAGCGACTTGCGGCCGCCGAGCTCCTCGACCACCTGCTCGATGCGCCGGTTGCTGGTGCCGTCGGGCTGCCCATCGGCGAGCGCCACGGTCGACCAGAAGCCGAAGTTGACGTACACGCGCTCGGGATCGAGCGCGTACAGGTCCCAGCGCGCGGCAGGGTTGCGCTGGCGCAGAGGACAGATCCAGATGGGCAAGATGGGGACCTCGCGGAGGAAGAAGTCGAGGAACTCGCCCGCTCGCTCGACCGGGATCTCGACGTCCTGCACCACGTGCTCCCACGCGGGGCGGCCGCGCAGGCGGTCGAGCCGCTCGACCGGTCGGTACCGGCGCTCGAGCTCGACGAGGCGCCAGTAGGTCGAGGAGCGCAGCCACCGCTTGGGCACGACGCGCCGGACGCGCGGGTCCTGGACGCCGAAGGCGCGCGAGCACCAGAACCAGTCGGTGTCCCAGCGCCAGAGGTAGTCGCG
>DAIOHA010000046.1:0-2938 GCA_036744955.1 Thermoleophilaceae bacterium
GGCCCTGGGCGAAGGCGTCGAGCCCCGCCTTGGAGGAGCCGTAGACGAAGTTCGAACGCCGCGGGCGCTCACCCGCCACGGTCGAGAGCACGCACAGAACGCCGTGGCCCTGCGCGCGCAGGCGCTCGGCGCATGCCACGAGCGCCGAAGTGAGCCCCAGGAAGTTCGTGCGCACGATCGCGCGCGCGGCGGCGGGGTCGCGCAGGGCGGCCTCCTGGTCGCCGAGCACGCCGGCCGCGACGAGCACGAGATCGAGGTCGCCATGGCGGTCGAACACCTCGTCCACGAGCGCCGCGTGCGCGTCGGCCTCTTCGTCGGCGTCGAAGCGCACGGTCTCGACCGTGGTCGCGCCGGCGGCGCGCAGCTCCTCGGCGGTGTTAGCCAGCTCCTCGGGGCGCCGCGCGGCGAGAACGACCGTGCGAGTGCGCCGCGCCACGAGGCGGCGCACCGTCGCGAGCGCGATCTCCGAGCCGCCGCCGAGGACGAGCACGGACTGCACGTCGCCGAGCGCGTCCCTCATCGCCTCGTCGCCGCCGGCCCGGCTTCGAGAAGGCCCACGCGCCGCGCCAAGTCAGAGCGCAGCACGCCGCGCGGGTCGAGTCGCGCCTGGAGCTCGCGCCAGCGCGGCAGCTCGGGGTACATCGCGTCGAGGAGCTCCGGTCGCAGACGCGAGTCCTTGGCCAGGTAGAGGCGCCCGCCCGCGGCGACGACCTCCTCGTCGATCCCGTCGAGGAACGGAGCGAGCCCGACGCGCCCGGCGGGCAGATCCATGGTGAGCGTCCAGCCGGGCATCGGGAACGAGAGCATGCCGCGCCCGCGGCCGAAGCGCTTGAGCACGGCGAGAAAGGCGGGCGCCCGCTCGCTCGCGAGCCGCTCGACCACCGTGCGCAGGGTCTGCTCCGCCCCGAAGGGCACGACCAGCTGGTACTGCAGCAGCCCGCGCGCGCCGTACAGGCGGTTCCAGTCGGACACCCCGTCGAGCGGGCGGAAGTAGGAGTTGAGCGTCTCGATGCGACCGCGCTCGAGCCGCGGCGCGCGCCGGAAGTACGCTTCGTTGAAGGCGCGCAGCGTTGCCGTCGACAGCATGCCCGAGGGGACACCCGGGGGCGTCGAGAGCGCGCGCGGCGGCGAGAAGTTGAGCGCGCCACCGCCGCCGCCCTCGGCGACCTCGGCGCGCGACGCGTGCTCGGCGCGCATGAGCACCGAGCGCCCCAACCGGCGACCGCGGGCGAGGCAGTCGACCCACGCGACCGAGTAGTGGTAGTCGTCGTCGCGCTCCATGCGCCGCATGAGGTCGTCGAGGTCGTGCGCGCGCTCGGTGTCGACGCATACGCGGTCGGTCTCCACCGGCAGCAGCCGCACGGTGGCCTCGGTGACGACCCCCGTCATGCCCATTCCGCCGGCCGTGGCCGCGAAGGCGTCCGGGTCCTCCTCGGGGGTGACGGTCAGCCGCTCGCCCGCGGGCGTCAGGAGCACGAAGGCGGCGACGTGGTCGCAGAAGGAGCCCTCGACGTGGTGGTTCTTGCCGTGCACGTCGGCGGCGATCGCCCCCCCGATCGTCACCTGGCTCGTGCCGGGGAGCACGGGCGGGAACCAGCCGAACGGAATGACGAGCGCCCCGAGCTCGCCGATCGAGAGACCAGCCCCGACGGTTATCTCCCCGCGCTCGAGGTCGAAGCTGCGAACGGCGCGGACGCCGAGCATGGAGATCACGCGGCCGCCCGCGTTCTGGGCCGCGTCGCCGTAGGAGCGGCCGAGCCCGCGCGGGATCGCGCCGCCCGCGCTGGCCCCAGCCATGACCTCCGCGACCTCGTCGGCATCGTCGGGCCGGAAGAGCCAGGCGAGCGTGGGCGCGGTGCGTCCCCAACCGGTCAGAAGCGTCGGCTCGCCGGCGTCGACTCCGACTCGGTACGCGGGCGGGGTCGCCGCGAGCGGAGCGCCGGGCTCGCCGCTCGACCGGCCGCCGCCGCTCCCGCTCGCGTCGTGCCCGGGCGCCGCCGCCGGCGGCCTAACCGCCGAGGTAGACACCGAGCCCGAACACGATCGCCCAGGCGAGCGCGGCGGCCTGGAGCCCGCGGTCGCCGAGCACGAGGTCCTCGGGGGCGCGCTCGCGATCGGCCTCGAGCAGCAGCGCCCAGCGCAGGATGAAGAGCACGAACGGCAGGATCGACAGCTCGAAGAACGGGTGCGCGCTGCCGGGCGCCGACTGCTCGAACGCCCACAGGCAGTACGCCAGGAGAGTCACCGCCGCGGCGATCACGCGGATCTCGCGCAGGTAGGTCAGCGAGTAGACGCCGAGGGTGGCGCGCGTGGCCGTGCGCTCCTCACCGAGCTCGGCGTGCTCCCCCGCGCGCTTTCCGGCGACCATGAACAGGGAGCCGAACGAGGCGACGATCAGGAACCAGCGCGACAGCGGCACGTCGACCGCCACGCCGCCGGCGACCGCACGGATGATGAAGAACGACGCGACCGTGGCGATGTCGACCACGGCGAGGTGGCGCAGCTTGAGCGTGTAGGCGGTCGTCAGCACGAGGTAGCCGGCGACGACCGCGAGCAGCTTGAGGTTGACCGCCGCGGCCACCCCGAGCCCGAGGACCAGGAGCACGACGCCGACGACGACCGCGAGCCGCGGCGACACGAGGCCGGCGGCGATCGGACGATGGCGCTTGGTCGGATGGCGACGGTCGGACTCGAGGTCGCGCGCGTCGTTCAGCAGGTAGGTACCGCTCGCCACGAGGCAGAAGGCCACGAAGGCGAAGGCGACGCCGACCGCGACCGAGGGCCGCGTGAGGACGCCGGCGGCGCCCGGAGCGGCGAAGACGAGCACGTTCTTGAGCCACTGGCGCGGGCGGGCGGCGCGCACGAGGGCACCCATTCGCGAGGAGGGCGAGCTGGCCGCGGGCCCGCGGCGGTCCGAACCAGCCTCACGATGGTCCGA
>DAIOHA010000046.1:2948-7867 GCA_036744955.1 Thermoleophilaceae bacterium
CGCCGCCTCGCCCGCGGGCGTGACTTGAAGCGACTCTGACAAGGTGTGGTGAACGTCGGGCGTGCGGCCTGAGGCGGGCAGAACCTTAGCTTCGTCCCCGGCTGGCGCCCGCCGGAGCAGGTGCTATTCCAGCGAGGCGCGCATGCCGACCACGAAGGCGCACAGCGCGAGCGACACCGCCCGCAGCGCCCGGCCCGGCGAGAGCGCGGCGAGGGGGAGGACCCAGATCACGTACCACGGCATGAGCCAGCTGGTCGTGAGGAGCGTCGCCACCGACGCCCAGCCCGCTCCCGCCACGGGGTCGGCTCCGCGCGCCGTGCGCGCGTAGACCACGAGCAGCGCGAGCGCGAGGGTGACGGCCCCCCCGGCGCGGATCGCGGGCGTCGCTCCCGGCAGGCCGAGCGCCTTGCCGACCCCGTGCAGGACACTGTTTGGCGAATGCAGCGCGGCTTGGTCGGCGAGCGCCGTCGGGAACCCTGCGAGGCTCGAGCCGAGCACCGCGAAGGCGACAGCGCCCGCGGCGGCGAGTCCGAGCACGGCGCCCACGAGCGCGCGTCTCCTTCTCCCGGCGCCGAGCACGAGGATCGGCACGACCAGGCCGACCGAGGCCTTCACGGCCACGGCCGCCGCGGCCACCGCGCCTCCGGCGAGCTCCCGCCGGGCAAGCACGAGCGACAGCGCCCCGACCACGAGCAGCATGAGCAGCGTGTCGTTGTGGGCACCGCCCACGACCCACGCGAGCACCACCGGATTGAGCCCGACGAACACCGCGGCGAAGACGGGATCCCGCCCTCGGCGGCGTGCCGTTGCGGCCACGACCGCGACGAGCCCGAGGCTCGACGCCGCGGTCGCGGCCTTGAGCAGCCATAGTCCGCCGGCGATCCCGGTCGAGGCGAGCGGGAGCGTCGCCGCGGTGAAGAGCGGCCCGTATGGGTTAGGCCGCGTGCTCCACACGAGCAACGGCAGGACCGCGTCGCCCGCGAGCGTGTCGCGCAGCGGCGCGTACGGGCTCGCGCCCGCGAGCACGAACGCGCGCGCTCCCGCGAGGTAGCCGAAGGCGTCGGTGCTCAACAGCGGCGGCGCCAGCGCGAAGATCGCGTGGAGCACCACGATCGTGCCGAGGACCGCCCGCGCGCCGAGCCGGTCGAGGAGCGCGAGCACGATTAGGTAGAGCGCGCTCATGGCGAAGACGAGCAGCCAGAACGCTGTCTTGCCGAGCGCCCCGGGGGCGAGTGCCGCGAGCGGCCCGGCGAACCACGCGGGGAAGCCCGCGCGCGAGGAGGGGGTGACGACGGGCGAGGGACCGGCCGCGGCGCCCACGGCGATCGTCGCGCCGACCGCCACGAGCCCGAGCAGGGCCAGCCACGCGAGCGCGCGCGCCGCGCCGCCGCCCCCTCGACCTCGTCCGTCGTTCGGGCTGCGCTCGTGCGCGTCGGGTGCGTGCCGCCAGCGCGACCGCGCGCGGGCGGGCGCCGTCGTCATCGCCTCAGGCCGGAACGAGCTCCGCGCGCAGCTCGTCGAGCCGCGCGCGCTCGTCCTCGAGCCCGAGGCGCTCGAGCACCTCGTCGGCGAGGGCGAGATAGTCGGCGCCGAGCTGGGGACGGTAGTCGAGGATCGACACACCGCGCTCGGCGGACTCCGCGTAACGGATGGAGGCGCGCACGGCCGTGTTGAACACCTTCTCGCCGAAGCGCTCGCGCAGCTGCGTGAGCGCCTCGCGCGAGTGGATGAGGCGCAGGTCGGCGATGTTGAGGACGACGCCGAGCCATTCGAGGTCCGAATGGAGGTTCTCCCTCGCGAGCTCGACGACCTCGAGCGCCTGCTCGACCCCCTGCAGCGAGAAGTACTGCGCCTCGGTCGTCACGAGCGCATAGTCGGCGGCGACGACGGCGTTGACGGTCAGGAGTCCGAGCGACGGGGGACAGTCGATGAACACGAAGTCATAGCGGCGCTTGACCTCGCGCAGCGCGCGCCGCATGGTCATCTCGCGGCCCATCTTCCCGCTCAGGACGAGCTCCGACTCGGCGAGGCCGAGGTTCGCGGGAATGACGCCGTCGTGGATGGCGTCGACGGCCTTGGCCTGACCGGCGAGCACGTCGGAGATCGTCGGCTCGGCGTCGGCGGCCACGTCGAAGTAGTCCGACAGGTTGCCCTGCGGGTCGAGGTCGATCGCGAGCGTCTCAAAGCCGACGCGTGTGAGCACGTCGGCGAGCGTGCGCACGGTCGTCGTTTTGCCCGTGCCGCCCTTCTGGCTCAGGACCGCGATTGTCGTGGCCATCGCGCGACTATAGATGGCTCGCCGACGCGGGAGTACCGAGCCGGCGCGACGCGCGACGGGCGGGCCGAGCCGGGGCCCCGCGGGGCCCCGGCGCTGGGCTCCTCCCTCGACCGGTGAACGGGGCCGGCGCTCACGCGCCGGCGCGTGCGCTAGCGAGCCGCGGTCCAGACCCCCTCGTGCGCACCGCGGCTCCGGACTCCGGTCAAGCTCATGAAGAACAGGTGAAAGCGACCGATGACGATCTCGTCGCCGTCGTTCAGCTCGCGCAACTCGACGCGCTCGCCGTTGACAAATACGCCGTTGAGGCTGCGGTCGTCGAGCACGCGCGCGCGTTCGCCCTCGCGGTGGACGACGGCGTGCCGGCGCGAGACCGTGGGGTCGTCGAAGCGGATGTGCGCGGCGAGGCTGCGCCCGATACGAGTGAACCCCTCCTGGAGCGGCACGACGCGGAGGCGATCGTCTGCCTCGAAGGCGATGTAGTCACCCTGCTCGACGAGTGCCGCGCGCGCTTCCTCGAGCCACTCGGGCCCGGCGAGCCCGGGCGCCGTGGCCGGGTCGGCGGGGTAGTGGTCGCCGAAGATCGACGCGCGCTTGAACTCGCGCGAGCCGCAGTGCGGGCAGGGAGGGATCTCGTCGCGCTCGAGCAGGGCGACAGGGTAGGAGCACTCCTCGCACCTGAAGGTGCCGGCGCCCGCCAGCGTTCCGGACACGACCGTCTTCATCTCTCTCCTCCCGACGGGGGTCGGCCAGTGTACCGCGCCCCCCCTTCGGGCGCAATGGGCGCGGCCGGGTCGAGATCGTTGGCGCTCGCTCCCTCCGTAGAATCGCGCGCCGTGGACTCGGTCACCGTCCGCACGCACATCTCCGCGCCGCGCGAGCAGGTCTACGCGCTCATCGCCGACGTGGCGGCGCGGCCGGCGTGGTACGACCATTTCCAAAAGGACTACCGGCTCGTCACGCCGCGGTCGGAGGGCGTGGGCGCCGGCGCCCGCTACCGGCTTGACTGGCGCGGCGGCACGCGCTACGTCGAGTTCACGATCGTCGAGGGGCGCGCGCCGCGGCGCGTCGTCGAGGACGCCCGAACCGGCCGGCTCGGGCGCACCCAAATGGGCTCGGAGTACGAGCTGACCTCGCCTTCGACCGGGCTCACGCGCGTCGAGCTCACCGTGTGGAGCGCGCCCGAGAACGCCGGCGAGCGGCTGCGCGAGGCGCTCGGCTTCCGTGCCTTCATGCGCAAGCGCACTCGTCGGGCGCTCGACCGCCTGCGCGCGATCCTCGAGGAGGGCGGCTCCGAGGAGCTCTCGCGCGCGACGATCGCCGCCTACGAGCCGCGCAAGGCGCCACGCTTCGGCGCGCGCATCGGGCGCGGATTCCTGAACCACTCCGACGACGACGAGCTCCCGGCCGAGCGGCCCGAGCCGCCTAAGGTCGCCGAGTAAACTGCCCGCGCCATGCGCCCCCGCCGTCCCATGCCCGCCTGGGTCGTCGTCGCCGCGCTCGCGTCGGTGATCGTCCCGCTCGCGCTCGCCGGCTGTGGCGAGAGGGGGGAGGAGAAGGCCTTCGTGTCCGGTGAGTCGGCCCGCGAGGGGATCGCCGTCGCGCTCGACGAGGTCGACTACGAGGTCTTCATCACGCGCCAGCTCAACCTCGCCGACCCCGAGGACAAGCAGTACTACCAGGGCAAACCGGCGCCGCCCGGCCGTGCCCTGTACGGCGTCTTCCTGCGCGCCTGCGCGCTCGAGGAGGCGAAGGGGAGGCCGGTGCCTTCGGCCGCGATGAAGATCGTCGACATCCGCGGCAAGGAGTACCGACCGCTCCCGCTTCCGCGTGGCAACGTCTTCGCCTATCACCCCGAGGCGCTCCGGCCCGGCGAGTGCGTGCCGAGCTCCATCTCGGCGACCTCCTACGGGCCTACGGGCGGAGCGATGGTGCTCTTCCAGATCCCGGTCGCCGACACCGAGAACCGGCCCTTCGAGCTCGAGATCGAGGGAGCCCCGCCGGCGCCTCGCAAGCCGCCGAAGGTCGCTCGCTTCGAGCTCGACCTCTAGGGCCGCGCTCCCGGGACACCGACGGCGGTGACCTGGCTCGACGTCTCGATCCTCGGCTTCACGCTGATCATGGCGGCGTGGGGCTACGCGCAGGGCCTCGTGGTCGGCGCGATGTCGCTCGGGGGCTTCGTGGCCGGCGGCCTGATCGGCTCCCGCGTCGGCCCGCTGATCCTCGAGGACGGCGCGCGCTCGCCGTTCGCGCCGCTCGTAGCGCTGCTCGGGGCGCTCCTGCTCGGCGGGCTGCTGGCCGCTGTCTTCGAGCTGGTCGGCTCGCACCTGCGCGAGCGCCTGGGCGAGCGGCTCGGGGTGCTCGACGGCCTCGGTGGCGCGGTCCTCGTCGCCTGCCTCGCGCTCGGGATCGTGTGGATCGTCGGCGCGGTGGCGGTGCAGGCGCCCGGCGTGCGCGAGCTGCGCCCGAGCGTGCAGCGCTCGACCATCCTGCGGGCGCTCAACGCGACCCTTCCGCCGTCCGGGCCGATCCTCAATGCGCTCGCGCGCTTCGACCCGGTTCCCAGGATCCAGGGGCCCGCGCCCGAGGTACGCCCGCCGACGGCGCGGATTGCCGCACGTTACGGGGCGTTCCTTCCCGATGT
>DAIOHA010000046.1:7877-8316 GCA_036744955.1 Thermoleophilaceae bacterium
CGCCGACGGCGCGGATCACACGCGACGCGCAGGTGCGCGCGGCGGGGCGGAGCGTCGTGCGCGTGCTCGGAACGGCGTGCGGGCTCGGCGTGCAGGGCTCGGGATGGGTGGCCGGTGAGGGCGTGGTAGTCACGAACGCTCACGTGGTCGCGGGGCAAGAGGACACCCACCTCGAGCTGCGCGACGGCCGGCGCGCCGACGCCGAGGCGATCTGGTACGACCCGGGCAACGACCTCGCGATCCTGCGCGCGAGTGGGGTGGTCGGATTGCCGGCGCTCGAGCTCGACACGAACGCGCGCCCGGGCACCTCGGCGGCGATCCTGGGCTTTCCGGAGAACGGTCCGTTCGAGTCGCGTCCCGGTCGGCTCGGAGAGAGCCAGCGTGTCAACACCGAGGACTCCTACGGACGCGGACCGCTCGAGCGCCGCGTCACCGCGGT
>DAIOHA010000047.1:0-8214 GCA_036744955.1 Thermoleophilaceae bacterium
GGAGCTCGATCAGGTGCATCGCCTCGCGGGCGTTCATGTCGAGCACGTAGCGGATCCGGTAGGCGAGGCACAGCGCGTAGGGGGCCCGCTCCGCCAGGCTGGCCTCGACGAGGCGGTCGTGCTCGACGCGCGAGCGCTCGAGGCCGGCGCGGAAGAGGTCCGCGACGCCGGCCGCCTCGAGCTCCTCGGGGACCGCGGCGCCGAGGTCGGGCGACAGGCGCTGCCATCCCACGGATAGCAGGCGGTGGCGCTGGAGATCGCGGAAGGCGCCGTAGTCGGAGACCACCTCGAAGCGGTAAGAGACGGCCTCGAGGCCCCGGCCGGGGCGGTGGCGACGGTTCTCACGCCGACCGCATAGCGCGCCGATCAGCTCGGCGCGTCGGTCCGGCGAGAGCCCTTCGACCGCGGCGCGGACCTCGTCCTCGGAGACAGCGGCCGACTCGAACAGGAGCGCCGCGAGCAGCTCTTCCTCCGTGCCGCGGACCGAGAGCAGCCGCACCGCCGGGCCCTCCTCGCCGCCGTCGGGGCGCGCGCGGGCGAGGCCGAGGTGCGCGACGGCCCGATCCGCGGCACGTTCGCGCTCCTCGAGGTAGGCGATCCAGCGCCCGCCGCGCTCGGGACGCTCCACGCGCGTCAGGAAGCTCGGAATCGTCCGCTTGAGCTCTGCGAGCGCGAGCCGCCCGAGTTCGCGCGCTTCGGGCAGCGGCGAGGCGAGCAGCCGCATGACAAGCCCCTCGTAGGCCTGGCCGCTCGCGTAGACCCCGACGTGCGAGAGCGACGCCGCGGGGAGCAGCCCGCGCAGGAGGTCGAGCGCCTTCGCCCGGATCGAGCGGCGGTGCGCGGCCTCGGGCTCGCCGTCGCGGCGGGGAAAGCGCTCCGCCGCCCACCGCTCGACGCGCGGGAGCGCCTCGGCGTAGGCCTCGAAGAGCGAGTCCATTGCCCGGTCGTACTCCGGGCCGAGTGCGGGGTCGCGGTGGTAGCGGTAGCCGCCGCCGGGCATGGGCGCGCCGAAGGCGATGTAGCGCGTCGACTGCTCCAGGTAGGCGGCGAGGCGCCCGCGTTGGAGCACCTTCGTGACCACGTTCGAGACCCACTCGAAGGCGAGGTGCGCTCCGCCGAGCTGGGCAACCGAGTCGTCGCCGTAGCCCAGGAAGATCCGCTCGTACAGGGCGGCGGCGCGGTCGCCCTCGGCCGCGTCCGCGGCGCGCGCCACGCCGCCCTCGAGGTCGCCGGCGAACTCGTCGAGAAAGAGGCGGCGGAGCGTGCCGGGGTAGCGCGAGTAGCGCGCGAACAGCGCGCCCTTGACCGTCTCGGGCAGGTTGACGAGCGCGAAGACCGGCCCTTCGAGGTTCGTGAAGTGCGGGGCGAGGGCCGCACGCTCCTCGCTCGTGAAGGTCTCGGTCGGGGGGGCCACGGTGGCGGCAGTCTAGGCCGGGCGGCGGCCAGTCCCGCGCGCGCGAGCGCTGTACGATCAGCCCGTCGCTGGCGCCGATCCCCAGAGTCCGCAGGCCGCGACGTGCCCCTCGTGTGGCGCCTCGGTCGCCGGCGTCACGGGCGCGGTCTGCCCGGCCTGCCGCGCGCCGCTGCCTCAGAACGCGCGCGAGGCCTCCGGCGGCGGTGCGCAGGGCTTGGGGGAGCCCGCGGCGGGTCCCGAGGCGTCTTACACGGACGCGTCGGCGGCGTCGGGCACGCAGCGGCGGCCCGCGCCCGGCGCCGAGCCCGGGAGTGCCGGCGCGACCGCGCCGCCTCCACCGCCCCCGCCGGGACAGCCCGTGGCGCAGGTCCCGGCTACCACCGACGCTGGTGCCCGCGACCTCGTCGTGGCCGCGCACCTGTCGGCGCTCGTCGGCCTGCTCGGCGTGCCCAGCCCGCTCGGGCCGCTCGTCGTGTGGCTCGCCAAGCGCGACTCGCACCCGTTCGTCGACGACCAGGGCAAGGAGGCGCTCAACTTCAACCTGTCGGCGTTTCTGTACGCGGTCGGGATCTTCGCCGTCGGCTTCGTCTTTTCGTTCGTGACCCTCGGGATCGGGTTGCTGCTCTTCATCCCGATCTTCTTCGCCGTGGCCATCGCTTGGCTCGTGCTCGTCGTCATCGGCGCCGTCCGCGCCTCGCGCGGCGAGCTCTACCGCTATCCGCTGACGATCCGGTTCATCCGCTGAGGGCGCTCGCGGGGCGCGCCCCACGGGCTCACGGGCGCGGCCCCCGAGGTGGGTAGCGCGCTTCGATGGTGCTCGTCACTCGTTGGTCAGCACGATCTTTCCGAAGCCCTCGCCCTCGAGCAGGCGCGCATAGGCCGCGCGCGCGTCGCCGAGCTCGAAGGTCGCGTCGACCAGCGGCTTGATGCCGGTGGTGTCGAGCAGGCGCACGAGGTCGGCGAGCTCGCCCCGCGTCCCCATCGTCGCCCCGAGCACGCGCAGCTGGCGAAAGAAGACGCGGGCGAGGTCGGCGGGCGGGTTCGGACCGGTCGTCGCGCCGGCGACGACGACCGCGCCGCCGGGTACGAGCGAGCGCAACGAGTGTCCCCACGTGGCCTCGCCGACGGTCTCGAGCACGCAGTCGACGCGCTCGGGCAGCCGCTCACCCGCCTCGAAGGCGGCGTGCGCCCCGAGCTCGACCGCCCGCTCGCGCTTGCCGGGGTCGCGGCTCGTGACCCACACGCGGAGGCCTGCCCCCCGGCCGAGCAGGATCGCCGCGGTGGCGACGCCGCCGCCGGCGCCCTGGACCACCACGGTCTGGCCCGGACGGAGCTCGCCCTTGGTGAAGAGCATGCGGTAGGCGGTCAGGTAGGCCGTCGGCAGGCACGCGGCCTCGGCAAACGACAGCTCGGGCGGCTTGTCGAGCAGGTTCCGCGCGGGGACGGCGACGAGTTCGGCGTGCGTCCCCTCGTAGTGCTCGGAGAGGATCGAGAAGTCGGGGGCGAGCGTCTCGTCCTCGCCCGCCTCCGCCGAGGCGATGACCGCGTGGACGATCACCTCGCGACCGTCCTCGGTGACGCCGGCGGCGTCGCAACCGAGCGTGATCGGCAGGCGGTCGGGGTCGATGCCCACGCCGCGCAGCGTCCACAGGTCGTGGTGGTTGAGCGAGGCGGCGCGCACGCGCACGACCTCCCAGCCCCGCGCGGGCTCGGGCTCCGGCCGCTCGCCCAGCTCGAGCTTCGAGAGCGGGTCATCCGGCGCGATGCCGACGGCGCTGGCGGCGAGCACGCGCGCCGCCCGCTAGGCGCCGGGGAGCACGAAGAAGGCGACGGCCGCGAAGTGCGCGGCCGCCGCGACGATCACCAGCAGATGAAAGATCTCGTGGTAGCCGAAGACCTTGGGAGCCGGGTCCGGGCGCCGCGAGGCGTAGATCACCGCGCCGGCGGTGTAGGCGGTCCCCCCGCCGATCAGCAGGGCGAGCGCCCAGGGGCCGAGCCGCGAGCCGAGCTCCGGCATGGCGATCGCCGCCACCCACCCCAGGGCGATGTACGCCGCGGCGACGAGCCACTTCGGCGCGTCGATCCAGACGAGCTTCAGCAGCACCCCAGCGAGGGCGCCGCCCCAGACGATCGCGAGCACCACGACCGCGAGCGTTCCCTCGAGCACGAGCATCCCGAAGGGCGTGTAGGTCCCGGCGATGAGCACGAAGATCATCGAGTGGTCGAGCCGGCGCATCCAGCGTCGCGCGCGCGGCTGCCAGGTGACGCGGTGGTAGAGCGCGCTCACCCCGAACAGGCCGCACACGGCGACGGCGTAGACGAGCGTCGCAAGGCGCGCCTCGCCCGCCGGGGCGAAGGCCACGAGCAGGGCGCTTAGCGAGATCGAGACGAAGAACGCCCACTGGTGGAGCACGCCGCGGAGCCTCGGGCGCTCGAGCATGGCCGGGGCGAGGTGGTCGGGGGACTCGCTCATGCCGGCCTCGAGGCTACCGGGCGCCCGGCGCGGCGCGAGGGCGCGCACTCACCGCACTCCGAGGGCCGTGCCCACCTCGCGCGCGACGGCGAACAGCGGCGCGGGAACGAGGCCGAGGATCACCACGATCCCCGCGCTCGCGATCGCCACCCCGCTGACCGCGGGCTGGGCGCGCGCGTCGGCCTCGGGCGACCAGCCGCCGACCGGACGCACGTGGCGCGCCGGCGGACCGGGCAGGCGGATCTCGAGCGGGCCGAACCACATCGCGGCGACCACGCGCAGGTAGTAGGCGAGCGAGATGATCGAGCCGACGACGATCGCCATGCCCAGGAACCCGTACTCGCCCTCGAAGGTCGACTGGATGAGGTAGAACTTGCCCCACAGGCCCGCCGTCCCGGGCAGCCCCGCAAGGGCGAGCATGGCGACGGTCATCGAGACGGCGAGCCACGGGCTCGCGCGGCCGAGCCCCTCGAGCGAGCGCAGGTCGTCGCCGTGCTCGGAGAAGCGCTCGCGCGCGACGATCACCGCGAACGCGGCCACGTTCATGAACAGGTAGATCGCCAGGTAGAAGATCACGGCCTGGAGGCCGAGCCGCGAGCCGACGACCACGCCGGCGAGCAGATAGCCGGCCTGCGCGACGCCCGACCACGCGAGCATGCGCTTGAGCGAGCGCTGCGCGATGGCCCCCACGTTGCCGATCACGATCGTGGCTACCGCGAGCGCGGCGAGCGCCGGCGCCCACTTCGCCTCCGCGCCCGGCAGCGCGTCGAGCAGGAAGCGGAGGATCACGCCGAACGCAGCGGCCTTGGTCGCCACCGCCATGAAGCTGGTCACCGGAGTCGGAGCGCCCTCGTAGACGTCGGGCGTCCACTGGTGGAAGGGCGCGACCGAGGCCTTGAAGGCCAGACCGGTCACCGTGAGCGCCACACCGATCAGCAGCAGCGGATCGGACGCCGACACGGAGCGGCCGACCGCCCGCGCTATCGCCGAGAAGTCGGTGGCGCCGGTGGCGCCGTAGACGAACGCGAGCCCGTACAGCAGCGTCGCCGAGCCGAGCGACCCGATCACGAGGTACTTAAGGCCCGACTCGAGCGCCCCGCGCCGGCGCACCTCGCTCGCGCACAGCACGTACAGCGGGATCGAGAGCAGTTCGAGCCCGAGGAAGAAGGAGACGAGGTTGCTCGAGGCAACGAGCAGGACCATCCCCGCCACCGACGCGAGCAGGAGCGTGAGGTACTCGGCCATGCCCGCCTCGCGCACCGCCTCGGAGCGCAGCGACAAGAGCACCGTGGCGAGCGCGGCGAGGCAGAAGAGCACGGTGAGCGACAGCGTCAGCGCGTCGAAGGTGATGGCGCCGGCGACGATCGGGGCGACGGTGCCCTTGCGCCACGAGACGACGGCGATGACGCCGGTGGCGACGAGCGTCAGCACCGCGAGCACGGGGAGCACCGTGCGCTGGACCGTCGCGGAGCGCGCCAGCCCGGTCAGGAGGACGACGATCGAGCCGACGATCGGAGCGAGCAGCGGCGCCATGCCTGCCACGTCGACCGGCGGCGAGGAAACGGCGAGAGGGGCGATCACCGCACGCCTCCCGGAGGTGGAGCGGGGACGCTTCCTTGCGCCGGCGGGGGCGGCGCGGGTGCGCCGCCCGGTGCCGGCGGCGGCGGTGGCGCTGTGCCGCGTCCGGGCGCGGGTGCCCGCGCGCCTTCGGGCGCCGGCGAACCGACCGGCGGCTCGCCGGGCACGCTCGACCCGCCAGGGACCACCTGGGGCGCCGGCGCCGCCCGCGCCTCAGAGGCCCCGCTCGCGCGCTGCCTAGCCTCGAGCACGCGCGCGCTCGTGTCGCCTTCCGTGCGCCCGAGGACGAGCTGCGGGTAGGCGCCGAGGACCACGATCGCGAGGACGAGCGGGGCGATCCCGGCGAGATCGACGCGCCCGAGCTCGCGCGAGTCGACCGCCGGGCCGGTGCGGTGGTGCATCGCTCCCTGGTAGAGGCGGATGGCGTAGACGGCGGCCAGGATGACGCCGATCGCGGCCACGAGGCCGAAGACGATCTTGCTCTGGAACGCACCGAAGAGGATGAGCAGCTCCCCGACGAAGTTGGGCGACCCGGGCATGGCCAGTGTGGCGAAGGCGGCGATCAGGAACAGCGCGGCGAGCACCGGCGCGCGCAGCGCGATGCCGCCCATTCGCGCGAGCGAGTCCGAGCCGTCGGAGCGGCCCGCGAGGACGCCGATGATGAGGAACAACGCCGCCGCGACGAGTCCGTGGGTGACCATCTGGAGCACGGCGCCCTGGGCGCCCATGTCGTCGAGGGCGAAAATCCCGAGCGTGATGAATCCGAGCTGGGCGATCGACGAGTAGCCCACGACGAGCCGCGCGTCGTCCTGTGAGAAGGCCAGCACCGACCCGTACAGGATCGAGAAGACCGCGATCACGAGCATGAGGTCCTGGAGCACGGCCGAGGCGTCGGGAAGCACGGGCAACACGACGCGCAGGAAGCCGTAGACCCCGACCTTCGAGAGCACGGCCGAGAGGAGGGCGAGGACGGGCAGCGGCGTGGCGCGGTACGCGTCGGGCAGCCAGCCGTGGACGGGGAAGGCGGGCGCCTTGACGAGGAACGCCGCCGCAAAGGCGAGGAAGATCGGAATTTGCGCGCCCTCGGGCACCGAGCGCTGCGCGAGCTCGGGCAGCGAGAACGAAATCTCGCCTCCCTTTGGCGTCGCTAGGACGCCGAGCGCAACCGCCGCGGCGAGCATGAAGAGCGAGCCGACCAGCGTGTAGATGACGAACTTCGTAGTCGCCCGCACGCGCTCTCGCCCGCCCCACTGCCCGATCAGAAAGTAGAAGGGCACGAGCATGAGGTCGAAGAAGGCGACGAACAGCGCGAGATCCTGCGCCGTGAACGCGCCGAGCACCGCCGTCTCGGCGAGCCCGAGGTGGAAGAAGAAGACGCGCGGGCGCTCGAAGGCACGCTCCGGCGGCCGCAGCGCGGCGACCAGCGTCGAGGCGAGCCACAGGAACGTCGTCAGGACGAGCAGGAAGAGCGACAGACCGTCTACGCCGAGCGAGAAGCGGATGCCGAGCTCGGGGATCCACGGCAGATCGGTGACGTAGCGCAGGCCCGTGCCGCCGGGCGCGAAGTCGCCGGTCATGAACAGCGTGTAAGCGAACGTCCCGGCCGCTGCCGCGAGCGAGATCCAGCGCGCCGCTCGCGCGGGCGCCACAAGGCCGACGAGCCCGGCGACAAGCGGGAGCGCGAGGAAGATGGGCAGCGGGATGTCGAGGACGGGCATGGCGGGGCTCTCTCAGCGGCTTCCGATAAGGAAGTAGAGCGCGAGCGCGCCCATGCCGAGCAGCAGCAGCAGCGCGTAGGCGCGCAGGTAGCCGGTCTGGATAGCGCGCGCGAAGGCCGTGCCGGCGCGCACCACTCCGGTCGCTCCGCCCACGAGCGCGCCCTGCACGAAGAGCCGCTCGACGGTAGTTCGCCCGAAGCGCCCCAGCGCCCGCCCAGGGCGGATGAACGCGCGGTCGTAGAGCTCGTCGAAGTACCACTTGTGTAAGAGGAACGAGTGCACGGCCGCGAGCCGCTCCCGCGCGCTCCGCGCGAGCCTCGGGCGGCGCACGTACACGAGATACGCCGCGCCGATCCCGAGCAGGGCTAGCACGCCGCCGATGACGAGGCCGAGGAGCTGCTCGGACTCGGGCGGGCGGTCGTGGATGTGCTCGGAGGCGGCGAACGTGGGCTCGAGGAAGTGCTCGACCTCGGCGGTCAGGCCGGGCACCGCGAGCAGGCCGCCGACCACTGCGAGCAGCGCGAGGATGGCCATCGGCGCCTTCATCGAGGTCGCGCGCTCGGCGATGTGGTGCTCCGGACCGGGGAAGCCGACGTCGGCGTCCTCCTCCTCGCCGGTGAGCGGGTTGCGCGGCGCGGCGTGCGCGAGCTCGCCCTCCTCGAGCGACCGCGCCTCCTCGACCGGCTCGCCGAAGAAGACGCGGAACACCATCCGAAAGGCGTAGAAGGCGGTGAGCGCGGCGGCGAGGTAGCCGACGATCGCGAGCACCCCGTAGATCCCCCCGCGATGGAGCGTGAAGCTGAGGATCTCGTCCTTCGAGAAGAACCCCGAGAGGAGGGGGAAGCCGGCGAGCGCGGCGGCGCCGATGGTGAAGGTCGCGAACGTGAACGGCATCGCCTTGCGGAAGCCGCTCATGCGGTCGATCGACTCGTTGGTCATCCCGAGCGCTGAGACGACCGAGCCGGCGCCCATGAAGAGCAGCGCCTTGAAGAAGGCGTGCGTCATGAGGTGGAAGAGCCCCGCGCTGTACG
>DAIOHA010000048.1:0-2405 GCA_036744955.1 Thermoleophilaceae bacterium
CGCCCGCCGTCCCGGCCTCGCGCTCCGACCGCGACCGGGAGAGCGCTCGGCGCGAGCGCGCCGCCCGTCGCGCGGGTCGTGGCGGTACCGCCGCGCCCCCCCTGGACGCGCCGAGCCGACCGGGTGCTGACCCTCGCGCGAACGGGGGCTCGGCCGCGGCGCGCTCCGGCGACCGGCCCCGAGGCGGCGGGCGTCACGGCACCGGCCCGCCCCAACGGCCGCCCGGACCGCCGCGGCCGCCCTCCGACGCGGCCGCTCGCCGCCGCGTCGCCGTCCTCGCCCTCTTTGGCGTCGGCGGGCTGCTCGCGTTGTGGATCCTCTTCGGCTTTCTCGCCCCGTTCGCGGGCGACGGCGGCGACTCCGTTCGGGCGCGCATCCCCCAGGGGGCCGGGGTGAGCGAGATCGCCGACGTCCTCGACGAGCGCGGCGTGGTCGCAAGCGGGGCGGTGTTCAGCCTGCGCGTGCGCCTCTCGGGACGCGGCGAGGAGCTCAAGCCCGGGACCTACAGGCTGCGCCGCGGCATGAGCTACGGAGCGGCGATCGACGCCCTCGCGGCAGGGCCGGCGCGAAGCGTAGTCAACGTGACGCTGCCCGAGGGGCGGGCGCGCGGCGAGGTCGTCCCACTGGTCCGTGCGGCCGGCTTGGACGGCAACTACGAGCGCGCGAGCCGGCGCTCCGATCGCCTGGACCCGGGTGACTACGGGACGGAGGGCGCCAACAGCCTCGAGGGCTTTCTCTTTCCCTCGACCTACGAGCTACCGCGGGGCGCCTCGGCCGAGGACCTCGTGAACCGCCAGGTCGACGCCTTCAAGCGCGAGTTCCGCAAGGTCGACCTCAGCGAGGCGCGGCGGCGCAACCTGACGCCGTACGAGGTGCTCGTCATCGCCTCGATGGTCGAGCGCGAGGCGCAGATCGACCGCGAGCGTCCGCTCGTCGCGTCGGTCATCTACAACCGCATCCAGAAGGGCGAGCCGCTCGGGATCGACGCGACCACGCGCTACGCGACCGAGAACTGGACTCGCCCGCTCACCCAGTCCCAACTCGCCGTGGATTCGCCGTACAACACGCGCACGAACGCCGGCCTGCCGCCCGGTCCGATCGGAAACCCGGGGCTCGCCTCGATGCAGGCCGCGGCGAAGCCGGCGAAGAGCGATTACATGTTCTATGTCGTCAAGCCGAACACCTGCGGCGAGCACGCCTTCTCGCGCACCATGGCCGACTTCACGCGCGACAGCCAGACCTACAACTCGGAGCGCGCCGCGCGCGGCGGGCAGTCGCCGACCGACTGTCCCGAGTAGACGCGTCGCCTCTCCGCGGCGGCGAGGTCCCGGCACCGGCCGCTCCCACCCGCTAGCGATGCTTCCGCGCCGCCCGCGATGACCGCGCTTGCCGGCGTGCTCGGCTTTCCCGTTGCGCACAGCCGCTCGCCGGCAATGCACAACGCTGCGTTCAGGGCGCTCGAGCTCGACTGGCGCTACGTGAAGCTGCCGGTCGCGCCCGAGCTGTTCGCCGAGGCCGCGCGCGCGCTCCCGGGGTCGGGCTTCCGCGGCGCGAACGTGACGATCCCGCACAAGGTTGCGGCGCTCGAGCTCGCCGACCGCGCCACCGAGGCGGCGCGCGGCGCGGGCGCGGCCAACACGCTTGCCTTCGCGGCCGACGGCGCGATCGACGCCGACAACACCGACGCGGGCGGCTTTCTCGACGCCCTAGGCGAGTCTCCGCGGGGCCGCGCGGCGCTCGTCCTCGGTGCCGGAGGAGCGGCGCGCGCGGTGGCGTGGGCGCTGCGGGAGCAGCGAGCGGAGGTAGCGGTGTGGAACCGCACGCCCGAGCGGGCGACGGCGCTGGCTCTCGAGCTCGGGGTCCGCGCGGTGCCTGCGCCCGAGTCGGCCGAGCTGGTCGTGAACGCGACCTCCGTCGGTCTCGGCGCCCGCGGCGGCGAACTCCCCGACGGAGCCGTCGCGGCGCTGGGACTCGAGGCGCTGGACGCGCCGGCGGTAGTCGTCGACCTCGTGTACGCCGAGGCGGAGACCCCCGTGGCCGCATGGGGTCGCCGCGCCGGCGCGCGCACCGTCGACGGACTCGAGGTCCTCGTGCGCCAGGGCGCGCGCTCGTTCGAGCGCTGGACCGGCGAGCGCGCGCCGCTCGAGGTCATGCGAGTCGCGGCGCGCTCCCGCGGCGTCGACTGACCGCGACTCAAGCACGCGCGCGGGTGCCAATTAACGAGTCATGAGCCGTCCCTGGCTCGCCGCGGGCACGCCGGTCGCGCGGGCCCCCGGAGCATCCGCCCATGAGCACCCCAGAAACCGCCTCGCCCTCCCGCGTCCGAGCTGCTCGGCCACACGCCGCCCTCGTCGCGGCGGCGGAGCGCAAAGCCGCTGACCGAGATCATGGTCGACCTCGACCTC
>DAIOHA010000048.1:2505-8019 GCA_036744955.1 Thermoleophilaceae bacterium
GCCGAAGGTGGCCAAGTACGGCTGCAACCTCGCCAACACGAGCTGGTGTCGCGGGGGCGCGGCGACGGGCCGCGCGGACCTGCGAGCGAAGGACGCTCGAGCTTCTGTACGACGCGCCGCGAAGCGCCTGCACGTGAAGGTCTTCGCGCGACCCTGGGAACCCGGCCAGGGCGGTCGACTGGGAGGAGATCAAAGTCGAGCCGCGACCCTGATCGGTTCGGTTAGTGTGCAGTCATTCCCCACAGCGGACACAGATGACCTTCTTGGCCGCTCGCCTCAGGGGCAAGGGCGTGCGCTGGGCCACCGTCGGCGGGCTGCTGCTCGCTGTCTTCACTTTGAGGCTCGTATTCGCTCAGCCGGTCGTCGGAGTCGGCCTCCTGTACGTGATTCCCATCGTGCTTGCCGCCTTCTGGTTCGGGCGCGCGGGCGGCCTCGCCACCGCGGTCGGGGCCACGGCGCTGTACGCGCTCGGCTTCCTTGTCGCCGACACGGGCGAACTGGTCGCGGCGACGCTGCTGCGTCTCTTCGTGTTCTGCGCCGTCGGGCTCGCCTTCGCGGAGATCGTCGAGCGCGAGCACGTGCTGCGCCGCCGTCTCTCCACCCAGCACCGGGAGCTCGGCGAGCTGCGCGCCCTGCGTGCTGCGCTCGTGCCGCCGGGGACGCCCGAGCGGCCCGCGGTCGACCTCGCGACCTGCTTCGTGCCCGCCCAGGAGCGGGTCGCAGGCGACTTCTTCTTCGTCGGCGAGGGCCCCCGTGACGCGACCGTGGTCGTGGTCGGCGACGTCGTCGGCAAGGGCCTCGAGGCCGCGCGGCGAGCGGCGTTCGTGCGCGCGGCGCTCGCGGCCTACGCGCCCTACGACGACGACCCCTGCCGGCTACTCGAGCTCGCCAACTCCGCGCTCGTCGAGCGCGCCGGTGCCTCCGAGGAGTTTGTGACCGCCGCCTGCATGGTCTACCGTCCGGCCGACCGCTCGATGTCGTACGCGCTCGCGGGACACCCGCCGCCGATGCTGCTCGACGAGGGCGGGGACCTCAACGGCATCGCGCCCGGCCTCCCGCTCGGGCTCGGAGCGAGCGTCGAGTGCGCACGCGCGGAGCGCCGGCTCGATCACGGCGACGGCGTCCTGCTCTTCACCGACGGGCTCACCGAGGCGCAGCGCCCGTCTCCGGAGGATGTCGATACGCACGCGGACGCGCTGTCGCCGCCCGAGCTCTTCGGCAATGAGCGGATCGCGGCGGTCCTGTCGGAGCATCGAGGCTCCGAGCCGCGTGAGGTCGTGCGCGCTTTGCGCTCCGCGGCCGAGCGCTTCACGGGCGGCGGGCTCGCCGACGACCTGTGCATGGTGGCGGTACGCGTACGCTGAGCTCCTGCGGCGCCAAGCGGAGCTCCCGCGGCGCGTCGCTCGTCTAGCGCGGGCGGACCACCAGGGTGCCCACCGGCTCGTGCTTGCCCCTCACGGGCCGGAAGACCACCTCGTGCTCGCCCGGGCGCTCGAGCAGGAGATCGAACGTCGGCGCCGCCGCGGAGGTCGCCGACTCCGTGAGACCCAGCTTCGGCAAGGCGACCTCGCCCGGTTGAGGGACCGTGACGCGGAGGAGGACCCTGCCCCCGACGCGCGTCGCCACGCGCCGCGGTGCGTGAGCGCCGGCGCGCAGTTCGATCGTCTGAGGGCGCGTAGCGGCGCCAGGCGCGGCCGCCGGAGCCGGAGGAGAGCCGCCGCCCGCTGCCCTCATGCGGGGCGTCTGCGCGACCGCGGCCGCAAGCGCAGCGACGGCCACAGCGACTGCAAGCGTCAGCAGGGTCCGCGAGCGACGCACCGTGAGGAGGATTGCAGGGATCGGGCAGCTGACTGAGCGCGAGTTCGCCGGGACGACGATGCTCGCCCCCGTCGCCGACGACGACGGACTGCTCGACGGGGAGCACGCTCAACCACGACGTCCCCAACTACTACGAGCTGGACTTCAAGTGCAACGACGGCCTTGAACGAGCCCGCCATCATCGACTCCGCCAACGACGGTCAGGTCACGCCCCGAACCCCGCTCACACGCCGACTGTCCATCCGTAACACCCGTGCGCTCCGGACGGCGGCAAGTAACTGCCGGCGGACGGGTATCAATCCTTAGAGCCGATCAACACCTCCGGCCCAGTAGCGGACGCTCAAGGTCGGCCCAGCGCCCCCGCGGACGGGGCGCTGGGCCGGCCGCCCTCCTCTCGCCGCTTACGGGCGTACCATGCGGGGTAGAGGGACCGCATGAGCACCCAGACCGTATTCGCCGCGCTTGCCACCTTCGCCGGTGGGATCCTGCTCTTCAGCATGGCTCGCACCGAGCAAAGCAAGGAACAGCTCATCCTCATCGGCGTCCTCGTGGTCGGCGTCGCGCTCGCGCTCACGTTCGGGTTCCTGCGCAAGGGCTCGAGCGGCGGCGACGGCTGAGACGGCCCGCCTAGCGACGTCCAAGGGAGCGGCGTCGGCACGCGCTCGACAGCGTGCGACGAACACGGGGCCGTCGAACCCGCCCGGGTAGGCTCCCGCCCCCACCATGTCACTTCGCTTCACCACCGCCGGCGAGTCGCACGGGCCGGGCCTGACGGCGATCGTCGAGGGCATTCCCGCGGGCCTCGAGCTGCGTCCCGACGACATAGATCGGGACCTCGCGCGTCGTCAGCTAGGGCACGGGCGCGGGGGTCGCATGAAGATCGAGACCGACCGCGCGACGGTGACCTCGGGCGTTCGCCATGGGCGCACCCTGGGCACGCCGATCACCCTGCGCGTCGAGAACCGCGACTACGCCAACTGGGAGGAGCGCATGAACCCCTGGCCCGTCGAGGCCGAGGTCGGGGAGGTCCACCTGCCTCGCCCCGGCCACGCCGACCTCGCCGGCGTGCAGAAGCACGGCTTCACCGACGTGCGCAACGTGCTCGAGCGCGCGAGCGCGCGGGAGACGGCGGCGCGCGTGGCGTGCGGGGCGCTCGCCAAGGCCTACCTGCGTGAGCTCGGCGTGGAGGTCCGCAGCCACGTGTTGTCGGTCGGGACGGCACGGGCGCCTGAGACAGAGGAGCTCGCCGTCGCCGACTTCGACGAGGTCGACGCCTCGCCCGTGCGCTGCCTCGACGAGGAGGCGAGCCGCGCGATGGTGGCCGAGATCGACCGCGCTCGCAAAGCGAACGAATCGCTCGGCGGCATATACGAGGTGCGCGCCTTCGGGCTCGTGCCCGGCGTCGGCTCGTACGCCTCCTGGGACGCGCGCCTCGACGGGCGCCTCGCCGCAGCGGTCATGTCAATCCAGGCGATGAAGGGCGTCGCCATCGGCGACGGGTTCGACGTCGCGACCCGCGACGGATCGGCCGCCCACGACGAAATCTTCTGGTCCTCCGAACGAGGCTTCCATCGCGAGACCAACCACGCCGGCGGTCTCGAGGGCGGCATGACCAACGGCGAGATGCTGCTGGTTCGCGGCGCGATGAAGCCGCTGCCCACGCTAACGAAGCCCTTGCGGTCGGTTGACATCGCCTCGCATGAGCCCGGGCAGGCGTTGCGCGAGCGAACCGACTCCTCAACCGTCCCGGCCGCCGCGGTGGTGGCCGAGGCGATGGTGGCGCTCGTGCTCGCGGGCGCCTATCGCGAGAAGCTCGGCGGCGATCACATCGGCGACGCGGTCGCCGCGCTGCGCGCCTACGAGGAGCGCATCGGTTGGGTGCGCTAGGGACGAGCGCCGCCGGTGGGGCGTCCGTGGGGGCGCGGGGCGAGGCGCGCCCGCGGGCAGAGCGCGCAGGTGCCGAGAGCTCAAGCGGTGCTCGCGGCGAGCGCGGGGCGATCGTGCTCGTCGGCTTCATGGGCGCGGGCAAGTCGACGGCGGCGCGGGCCGCGGCGGAAGCGCTCAGCGAGGAGGCGATCGACACCGACGCCTTGCTCGAGGCGGAACTCGGGGAGTCGATCGAGGCGTTCTTCGACCGCGAGGGCGAGGCGGCCTTCCGCGCGCGTGAGGAGGAGCTCGTGCTCCGGGTGCTCGGTGGGCGCGAGGCGGCGGTGGTCTCGCTCGGGGGCGGCGCACTCGGCTCGGAGCGCGTGCGCGACGCGCTGCGCTCACACGTGGTCGTCGCGCTCGAGGTCGACCCGACCACGGCGTGGGAGCGGACCGCCGGCCGCGGACGACCGCTCGCACGCGACCGCGATCGCTTCGAGCGGCTGCACGCCGAACGCGTGGAGGTCTACCTCGAGGCGGCGGACGCGGTGCTGGCCGGATCCTATGGCGCCGAGGCGATAGTGCGTGCGCTCCCCGCGCTCGAGGCGCTGGGCGAGGCGATCGCCGGAGGCGGGCCGGCGCTCCGGCTCGTGTGGGCGCACGCCGCTTCGGGCGACTATCCCGTCTTCTTCGGCCGCGGCACGCTCCGGCGCGGCGTCTTCCACCCCCCGGACGGGCGCCGCTACGTGATCGCGGACGAGCGCGTCGCGGAGCTCCACTCCCTGCCGGGCGCATGGCAGACGTTCACCGTGCCGGGCGGGGAGAGCGACAAGACGCTCGCGAACGCCGAGGCGGCCCTGCGGGCGATAGCGCGCGCCGGCGTGACGCGCGACGATCTTGTCGTCGCCTTCGGCGGCGGCGTCGTCGGCGACCTCGCGGGCTTCTGCGCGGCGGTGTACCAACGCGGCGTGCGCGTCGCACAGGTACCGACCACGCTCGTCGCTCAGGTCGACTCCGCGTTCGGCGGGAAGACGGGCGTCGACCTGCCGGAGGCCAAGAATTACGTCGGCGCGTATCACCAGCCGTCGGCGGTCGTCGTCGACCCGGATGTGCTCTCGACGCTCCCGGCGGCAGAGGTCGCCGCTGGCTACGCAGAGGTGGTGAAGACCGGACTCATCGCCGGCGGTCGGCTCTGGGAGCACGTGCGGGCGGGCGCCGACCCGCTCTCCGACGAGGTCATCCTCGGCTGCCTGCGCACCAAGCTCGCCGCGGTCGCCGCCGACGAGCGCGACGAGGGCCGGCGCCAGGTCCTCAACCTCGGCCACACCGTCGGTCACGCGCTGGAGGCGGCCACCGGCTACGCGCGCCTTCGCCACGGCGAGGCGGTCGCGCTCGGCCTCCTGTGTGCGCTGCGTCTTTCGGGTCGCGACGAGCTGCGGGCGGAGGTCGCGGCGCTCTTGAGCGCGGAGGGGCTGCCGGAACGCGTCGAGGGCGTCGGCGCCGACGACGTCGTCACCCTCGTCGGGCGCGACAAGAAGCGCCGTGGCGGCTCGGTCCCGTTCGTGCTCGTCGAGGCGCCGGGCGAGGTCACGCTCGGCCACCACGTGGACGAGGCTGCCCTCAGGGCGGTGGTCGCGGAGGTGACGGACGCGTGAGGAACCGCGTGGCGATCATGCACGGCGTCAACCTCGACACGCTCGGACGGCGGGACCCCGAGCTCTACGGCACGTTGACCCTGCCCGAGCTCGAGGTGCGCGTCCGCCGCTTCGCGCGCGAGCTCAGCCTCGAGCCGAGCTTCTTCCAGTCGAACCACGAGGGCGAGTTCTGCGA
>DAIOHA010000049.1:0-8000 GCA_036744955.1 Thermoleophilaceae bacterium
TCGTCGGGCGACACCTCAACGTCGTCGCGCCGGTTGTCGAGCTGGTTCGGCCGGTCGCCGAGGGCGGAGTCGAATTCCTCGCCCGCGGGGCGGACGAAATCGGGGTGCGCGACCCAGGTGCCGTCATAGCCGTCAGAGGCCTCGCGCGCCTTGTCCTCGCGCAGCTTCTCCTCGGCGCGGCCGTTGGCGTCCTCGTCGCTCCGGCTCGGCAGGAACGCCGCCATGCCGCCCATGGCGTGGGCGGCGCGTCGGTGGGCGGTCGCCACGAGGAGCTCGGTGTAGGTGCGCATGAACGGGACCGTCATCGTCACCTTCGAGCGGTCCGGGAGGATGAACTCGGGGCGCTCCCGGAAGCACTTGATCATCGAGAAGATGTAGTCCCAGCGGCCTGCGTTCAGCGCCGCGGGCCGCTCGCGCAGCTCGAAGAGGATCTCCTCCATCTCGAACGCCGCCGGCGCGGTCTCGATGAGGACTGTCACGGCGATCGTCCCTTGCTCGAGCCCGAGCTCCTCCTCGGCGAAGCGGAGCACGTCATTCCACAGGCGCGCCTCGAAGCGGCCCTCGAGCTTGGGCAGATAGAGGTACGGTCCGACGCCCGCGTCGAGCAGACGGCGGGCGTTGTGGAACAGGAACAGGCCGGCGTCGAAGAGCGCCCCGGACAGCGGCCGGCTGTCCATGATGATGTGCTTCTCGTCGAGGTGCCAGCCGCGCGGGCGAACGTGCAGGGTGGCGCGCTCGTCGCCGAGCCGGTACTCGCCGCGGTCGGGGTCCTCGTGGGTTAGCGTCCCCGCGATCGCGTCGACGAGATTGACCTGGCCGAGCACCATGTTGGCCCAGGTCGGCGAGTTGGCGTCCTCGAAGTCCGCCATGTAGCCGTCGGCGCCCGAGTTCAGCGCGTTGATCACGGTCTTGGCGTCGGTCGGGCCGGTGATCTCGACGCGGCGGCGGGCGAGCGGCTCGGGGGCGGGCGCGACCTGCCAGTCGCCCTCGCGGATCTCCTGTGTCTCGGGCCGGAAATCGAGCGTGCCGTCCATGTCGAAGCGCGCCTGGCGCTCCTTACGGCGAGCGAGCAGGTCGCGGCGGCGGGAGTTGAACTCGCGATGGAGCGTCGCGAGGAAGGCGAGCGCGTCGTCGGTCACGACCCGCTCGGCGCCGCCGGCGATCGTGCCCCGGACGTCGACGCGGTCGGTGAGCCCTCTCCTCATCGCCCGTGGCACTACCCCTCGCGCGAGCCGGCTACGCGTCGGGCTCCGGCAGGTCGCCGAGCGCTCCGGCGTGCGCGGGCTCGACGCCGGCGCGCAGCTCGTCGTACACGCGTGCCACGCCCTCGGCGAGCGCAGGCCACGCGTAGCGCGCCCGGCTGCGGACGTACGCCGCCTCGCCGAGCTCCGCGCGTCCCTCGTGGTCGTTCACCGCCTCGATGAGCGCGTCGGCGAGCGCCGACTCGTCGTCGGGCGGCACGAGCCAGCCCGTCTCCCCCGGCTCGACGATCGTGGCCGGGCCGTGCGCGCCGACGGCGATCGCCGGCAGCCCGCACGCCATCCCCTCGACGATCACCTGCCCGAACTGCTCGTGCACGGAGGGAAGAACGGTCGCGTCGGCGGCGTTGAGGGCGTCCGGCAGCTCGTCGTGCGAGCGCCAGCCGGCGAGGAACACGTCGCGCGCGCCGGCTTCCTCGATCGCCTCGAGCGGGTGCTCGCCCTCCCACTCCCCCGGGTGCCCGCCGAGCAGCACGAGCGGCGCCCGCCGCGTGAAGCGCTCGCGCGCCCGCGCGTACGCACGCACGAGCAGCGGAAGCCGCTTGACCGCGGTAAAGCGCCCGACGTACAGGAGCACCGGCGCCTCGCCGCCCTCGAACGCCTCGAGGTCGCGCTCCGAGTAGGCGACGCTGCCCGCCTCCGCGCCCGGCCGCCAGCCGCGCGGCTCCTCAACGAGCCAGCGGCGCCAAAGCGCGAGCCGGTCGCGGCCGTGCAGGGGACGGCGATCGAAGCCCTCGGGCTCGAACCCGTTCGGCGCCCATACGACACGCTCGGGCTCCACGCCGAGCAGGCCGGGGACGCGGCGGACGGCCTCGGACGAGAGCACGAGCAGCCGCTCGCAGCTCACGGCCCACCGGCGCATCCGCTCGGCCCACTCCCCCGCGTGCTTCCACCGCTCGGGCGGCCCCCGGTCGATCGCGTCGAGCATGAGCAGCTCCGTGCCGTGCAGGTGGCCGATCACCGGCTTGTTCGGGACGGAGCGCGCGACCGCCTCGTTAATCGGCGTGAGGTGATGGAGGTGGAGGACGTCGGCGTCGGCGGCACCCGCGGCTTGGAGCTCCCGCTCCCAGGCGGCGACTAGGCGCTCGTAGGGCTCGTCGTCGACGACGGCGAAGACGCGATCGGGCGCTTCGGGGCGATCCTCGTAGGAGGGATGGAAGGGCGGGTCGGCGGCGAGCGGGTCGGGCGCGTCGCGTGCGGTCGTGTAGTCGACCGGGTGGACCTCCGTGCCCGAGAAGAACGTCGGCGCGTGGGTCGCCTCGCCGGACGCGCCGAGCGAGCCGACGGCCAGGCGCACCTCCCACCCGGCCGCGGGGAGGAAGCGCGCGAGGTAGCGCGCGACCTGCGCGGACCCGCCCCTCGGATAGAAGAGCAGGCCCATGAGCGCGCGGCCGCTCAGATGATCACCGGCACGGTGCCCCCGTCGACTGACCAAGCCGCGCCGGTGACGTTGGACGCCCGCTCCGAGCACAGGAAGACGATCGCCGCGGCGACCTCCTCCTCGCTCCCGAAGCGGCCGAGCGGGATCTTCTCGGTCGACGCGGCGAGCGCCTCCTCGCGCGAGGTCCCGCTCGCCTCAGCCGCCTGGTCGGCGAGGCCGCCGGGCTCGGTCCACAGTGGGGTTTCGACCGGCCCGGGCGCCACCGCGTTCACGAGCACGCCACGGGCCGCATACGCGTCGGCGAACACTCGCGAGAGTGAGAGCTGCGCGGCCTTCGTGACCGAGTAGGCGGCGTTGCTCGGCGACGGCCGCTTGGCCGACGACGACGACACGTTCACGATCCGCCCCCATCCGCGCTCGGCCATCGCCGGCGCCGCGGCGCGCATGAGCCGCATCGAGGCCATGAGGTGCAGCTCCCACTGCTCGCTCCATTCGGCGTCGGTGAGATCGTCGAGGGTGCGGCGGCGCGTGGTACCGGCGTTGTTGACGAGCACGTCGACGGCGCCGAACCGCTCGCGGCAGGCGGAGACGAGCCGCTCGCCCGCGTCGGGCTCGGTCACGTCGACCGCGCACGAGGCGGCGGCGCCCGGGTCGCGGGCCGCCTCGGCGCAGCTCGCGGCTGCGGCCTCGAGTGCCTCGGCATCGCGTGCGGCGAGCAGCACACGCGCGCCCTCGCGCGCGAGCGAGCGCGCGGTCGCAAGACCGATGCCGCGGCTCGCCCCGGTGACGATGCACGCCCTCCCCGCCAGCCCAAGGTCCATGTGCACATGATCGCGGAGGCGGCCGTCGCACTGGTAGCGTCCCGCTTTCCATACAGCCTGTACGGAAAGGACGCGCCATGAGGGAGCTTCAGCTGTCGGAGGGGACGATCGGCGTGACCGAGCGCGGGGACGGACCACCGGTCGTCTTCGTGCACGGCGTTCTCGTGAACGGAGAGCTCTGGCGCGGGTCGATCGACCGCCTCGCCGCGGGCCATCGCTGCGTCGCGCTGACCCTTCCGCTCGGTGCACACCGGACGCCGATGCCGGCCGGAGCCGACCTCTCCCCGACCGGCCTCGCGCGCATGGTCGCCGAGGCGCTCGAGCGCCTCGAGCTCGACGACGTCACGCTCGTCGGCAACGACACCGGCGGCGCGATATGCCAGCTCGTGGTGGCCCACCATCCCGAGCGCGTCGGTCGCGTCGCGCTCCTCTCCTGCGACGCGTACGAGCACTTCCCGCCCACCCTGCTCAAGCCGCTGTGCCTGCTCGCGCGCCGCGCTCCGGGTGCCGTCGAGCACGGTCTCCGCTCCATCGCGCTCCGGCCCGCGCAGGTCCTCGTGCGCCTCTCGGTCGCGCGGCGCAGCCAGCGCGAGCTCGAGCGCGCCTTCTTCGATCGGCTCAGCGCGAGCGCGGGCGTCCGCCGCGACCTCGTCGAGGTGCTCGCCCGGGCCGAGCCGTCCTACACGCTCGCCGCGGTCGAGGGGCTGCGCCGCTTCGAGGGGCCGGCTCTCGTCGCGTGGGCCGACGGCGACCTGTTCTTCCCCCGCGACGACGGCGAGCGGCTCGCCCGCGACCTCGGCGGGCGCTTCGAGGTCATCCCCGACAGCCGCACACTCGTGCCGCTCGACCAGCCCGCGCGCACGGCCGAGCTGATCGAGCGCTTCGTGGCGAAGTCGGCGATCCGGGATGATGCCGCGGTGTGAGGTCGACCACCGTCTACCACACCTTCGACACCGAGCGGCGCCGCGAGTTCATCCGGCTGACCGATGACGTGCAGGCGGCGGTCGACGAGTCGGGCGTGCGCGAGGGCCTCGTGCTCGTCGCGGCGATGCACATCACCGCCGGCGTGTGGATCAACGACGACGAGCCCGGCATCCAGGAGGACGCGCTCGAGTGGCTCGACAAGCTCGCGCCGCCGACCTGGTGCGAGCCGGCGAACGAGGTCGCCGCCGCGCTCTCGCCCGACCCGGGCGACTATCGCCACCACCGGGGCGGCGAGGACAACGGCGACGCCCATCTGAAGAACATGCTCGTCAACCACCAGGCGATCGTCCCGGTGACCGACGGCCGCCTCGACCTCGGCCCGTGGCAGCAGATCTTCTACTGCGAGTTCGACGGCGGCCGGCCCAAGCGGCTCGTGATCAAGGTGCTCGGGGAGTAGGTCGGCGGGGGCCCCTCGCCCTCACTTCAACGGGTCGTGCCCCCAGTTCATGAGCGAGTAGCGCCAGCGCGAGCTCTCGACGTCGCCCGAGGGCCGCTGCTTCACGTGCCGCGCAATGTAGCCCTGGACCTTGTTCATGTGCTCGAAATCGTCCTCGTCGATGTCGCCCTCCTTCTTGCGCAGGATCTCGACGATCCGCCGGCCCGACTTGTGCCCGGTCGACTCGCCGCCGTCGTCCTGCCCGACCGACTGCGACTCGTCGGTCTCGAGCCACTCCTCGAGCTCCTTCGGGGTCATGTTGACCGCGTCGTCGAACTCCTCGCGGATCTGATCGGGACTCTTGTCGGCCACGTCGCGCCTACTTCTTGTCGAGCGCCTCGGGCTTGTGCGCCGCCTGCTTGCCCGACTTCTCGCTCTCGACCACGTAGCGCGGATCGTCCTCGGAGCCCTTGACCTTCGTGCCTTTCTGGCCCTGGTTGCCGATCCGCTTCTCGCCCGTCACCTTCTCCTTGACCTCGCCCTCGGTCTTGCCCTGGGGCGTGTTCCACTCCACCTTGTCGCCCTTCTTGAAATCGTCGGCCATCGCGTGCTCCTCGCGCTCGGGTGCGGGTCTCGTGGGCGGTACGGGCGATCGCCGCGGACGGGTCACCCTTCCGGGTCCCGGTCCCCTACCGCGCCGACGGAGCCAGCGCGCCGGCGCGTTCGAGCAGTTCGCGCGCCGCCGGGTCCTCGCGCAGCAGCGAAAAGACGATGAAGTCGGGGCGCCGCCCCTTCATCGGTCGGTATGAGCGCAGCAGGCCCTCGCGCGTGTAGCCGGCCACCTCGGCCACGCGCTGCGACGGCTCGTTCTCGGGCTCGACGAGCAGCTCGAGGCGGTCGAGGCCGAGCTCGGTGAACGACCACGCCGACATGAGGCCGACCGCCCGCACCGCGACCCCTCGCCGGCGCGCCTGCGGGGCAACCCAGTAGCCGAGCTCCCCACGCCCGCTGCGGCGGTCGAGCAGCGTGACCTCGACCGAGCCGAGGAACTCGCCGCGGTCGGCGCCTACGACCGCGAACGGCGCCGCCTCGCCGCGCGAGAGGCGCTCGTTCTGCCCGGCCACGAAGGCGCGCGCGTCGACCTCGGTGTAGGGCGAGGGCACGACCGTCCAGCGCGGGATCTCCGGGTCGCGACAGGCCTCGAGCAGATCGGGGATGTCGCGGTCCCGCCACGGGCGCAGCCGGACCTCGCCGTCGCTGAGGCGCCGCTCAGGGACGCGGAGCGTGCGCACCACAACTAGGGACTGTGAACGGCATCGAGGTTCGTGCGCGCGACCGTAGCGGAACGCGGGCGCCGCAGCGGCGCTCGCCTGAGCGTCACGAGCACGGCGACGCCCGCGAGCGCCCCCGCCGCGGCGAACGCCGCGGGATAGCCGCCGAGCGAAGCCGCCGCCCCCGCGAGCGGCGCCCCGAGTCCGAGCCCGATGTCGAAGAAGGCGGTGAACGCGCCGAGCGCCGCACCGCGCCGGCGCTCCTCGACCCTGTCGACGACGAGCAGCGCGAGGGCCGGGTAGAGGAGCGAGAAGCCTAAACCGAGCACGAGCGCCCCGGCGAGCGCCACCGCCAATGAGTCCGCCACGGCGACGAGCGCGAGGCCGGCCGCCTCGGCCGCGCCCGCCGCGAGCGCGCAGGGCCGCGCCCCGATGCGGTCGGGCAGGCGGCCGGCGAGCAGCCGCGCGGCGACGACCGCGGCCGTGAAGGTCGTGAACACGGCGGCGCCGCCGCCCACGCCCGCGTCGTCGAGGTGCAGGACGACGAAGCTCGCCATCGTCGCGTAGCCGGCGCTCGCGAGGGCGAGCGCGAAGCCGGGTCGCAGCGCGGGCCGCGGAAGCAGTCCGGCGCGCGCGCCGCCCTTGGGCGGCGGCGAGTGCGGGTCGGGCATGCGGCGCACGAGCGCAGCGCCCGCTAGCGGCAGCAGCAGCGTGAAGCCCCACACGACCGCGTAGCCGCCGAGCGCGAACAGGCCCTCGCCGGCGAGCGTGCCAAGCGACAGGCCGGTCCACACCGCCAGCCCGAACAGCCCGATCGCCTGCGCGCGCCGGCCGGTCGGCGCGAGATCGACCACCCACGTCGCGCCGGCCGTGAAGACGAGCGCCTCGCCCAGGCCGAGCACGAGCCGCGCGAAGACGAGCCCGGGCACGCCGGCGGGCACGAACAGCAGCGCCCCGGATAGCGCCATGGTCAGCGCCCCGGCCAGGAACACCGCTCGCCGCCCGCGTGCGTCCGCGAGCCGTCCCGCGAGCGGCCTCGCCCCCACCGCGCCGACCGCGAACGCGCCGATGACTACGCCGACGGCGACGTCGCCCGCTCCGATCGGCCCGGTGACGAAGCGTGGCAGCACGGGGAGCGCCGCCCCGAGCGCGGTCAGGCATAGCAGCCCCGAGGCGAATACCCCGAGAAAGGCGCGGCGCGGCGAGCGCACGGGTGCGCCGGCGGCCCCGGCTGTGGGGGCGGCGCTCACCGAGCCACCGCCTCGGGGCGCGCGCCGAGCACCGCGTCCAGCACCGCCTCGGTGTCGCGCAGGTCGGAGAGCACCGGCTCCGCGCGCGCCTCGACGAGCTCGTCGACCGTGTGCGGCCCGGTCGCCACGCCGACCACGCGCGCTCCGGCCGACCGCCCCGCCGCCACGTCGAGCGGCGTGTCGCCGACGAGCACGGTCTCGGCCGGCTCGTCGTCGTGCGCCGCCCGCGCGCGCCCGCGCGCGATCGCGACGAGCTCGGAGCGCTCGCGGTCGTCCGACCCGTACGCGCCGACCGCGAGGTCGAGGTGTTCGACCAGCCCGAAGGCCTTGAGCTTCGTCGCCGCGTTGGCCTGGAGGTTGCCCGTGAGCACCGACTGCACCACGCCGTCAACCGATGCCATCGCCGCGAGCGCCGAGTGCGCGCCCGCGCGCGCGCGACCGTCCCGGCGCATCGGCTCGGCGCGCTCCGAGAGCGCCTCGGCGAGCGCGCCCGCGAACTCCGGCCACAACCGCTCGCCGTCGTCCACGCCGTTGACGGCGAGCGTCTCGAGCGCGATGTCGTGGTCGGTCCGCCCGGCCATGCGCGGCAGCCGCGTCGGCGGACGCCCGACCGTGCGCTCGAAGGCGACGCCGAACGCCTCGCGCCCGTGCCCCGCGC
>DAIOHA010000050.1:0-7999 GCA_036744955.1 Thermoleophilaceae bacterium
AGATCTTCGCGACCCCCACGGGGTGGGTGATGAAGTGCTCGCCCGAGCGCCGACGTTGGTCGGCGTGGTGCTCGCAGGCGAAAGCGAACGCGCGTGCGACGGCGTCACGGTCAACGGACTGAGGCGTCTCGTCGGCGTGCTCGGCGATGACCGCGAAGAGGTCGTCGAGCAGGCGGCGCTCGTCGGCGCTCAGCTCGTGGCCAGCGACCTCCTCCGCCCGGCTCGCGGGCGGCGACCCGGAGCGTCCGGCAGCGCCGTCGACTCCCTTCGCGGCGCCGTTCGCGCCGCCAGCCTCGTCGATCGCCTTGCGGTCGACGTCGGGCTCGAGGGTCGCCGTTGCCGCGAGACGGCCGCGGCCGCGCTTGCGCGCCGCGTTGCCGCCGCCGGCGCCCCCGGTCCGCTTGCCCGTCCCTGTTCCCCTGGGCTTCGCCATCCCCTCGAGTCTACCCGCGGGTGGGGCGCCCCCGACGGGCTCGGGCGGTCGCTACCGCGACGTTCGCGGCCCGGTCAGGCGGCCGCGCGCGCAGGCTCCCTGTCGCTGCTCGGCGGGCGGTCACGGGCGGCCTCCTGGCTGGCGGAGTCAGGCGCGACGTCGAGTCGCGGGCGCAGCGCCAGACGCTCGAGATAGTCGCGCGCCTGCTCGAGCCGCGCAAGCGAGGCGCGGTAGGTCGGCGACCGCCTGAGCTCGGTCGCGCGCGCGGCCGCCAGCGCGCACGCCGGCCCGCCCTCGACACGAGCGGTGTAGCTCGCGAGCTCGAGCTCGGCAAGCACGCGCACGAGCCACGCGCAGTGCTCGGGATCGCGCGGATGAGTACCGTCGCCGCGCAGTGCGCGCTCGAGCGCTTCTCCGGCCACCGGCCCCCCGTGGTGGCGAAGCGCACGGTAGGCCTCGGCGAGCGATGGCCGCAGGTCGAGCCGAGCCTCCGCGGCGCGCACGGCGAATCCCACCTCCGCCCGGCCCCAGCACGCGTGCGCGAGCGCAGTCGCGTCCGCGCCCGCGGGCCCGGCAGCGGCGACGAGCACGCGCTCGCCCTCCGCGCCCTCGGGCGGATCGAGCGCCACGACGTGGTCAAAGCGCCGTGCCAGGTCGGGATCGCTCTCGAGCGCGGCCCACGAGACGAGCGCGAGCGGGCGGGCCGGCCCGCCTCCGAGCAGAGTGCGCCCCAGCCCGCCGAGCAGCTCCTCGAGCACGGGCCGCCGGCGCGAGACGTCGGCGCAGACGACGAGCACGCGATCTCCGCTTGAGATGAGGTCGCCGACGACGCCCGAGAAGCCCTCGTCGCGACGGTCGCGCAGCGTGCGGACGGGCGGCCCCGGGTCACGGGCGAGCGACAGGTGGCGCCCGAGCTCCGCCTCGAGCGCCGCCCAGAAGGACTCCTCATGACCGAGCACCTCGCACTCGCCGGCCTCGGTCTCGCACAGCGCGCGCAGTACGAGCCGCGGCTCTACCGCTCCGTTCCACTCGTTGAGCTCGAGCCGTGCCGCGACGTCGTGCGGGCGCTCGACGCACCCGCGCAGCGAGCCAGGACCGCTTCCGAAGGCGACGACGCGCGCCCGCGTCCCACCACTGAGCAGGGTCAGCGAGGCGTGATCGTCCTCGGCTCCGAGGCCGCGCACGTCGCGCATCCTCGCCGCGGGCACGAGCAGGGTCGGCCGCGGGTTGCCCTGTCCGAAGGGGCCGAGCCGCTCGAGCTCCTCGGCGAGCGGCAGGCCCAGAGCGGTAGCGGGGACGATGGCGTCGACGCGCTCCTCGGGCACGAGGTCGTCCGGCGACAGCGACGCGCGCGCGTGGGCGAGAAAGCCCTCGCGGAACGCATCGAGCGCCTCGAGCTCGAGCTCGAGGCCGGCGGCGGCCCGGTGCCCGCCGTACCGGCGCAGGTGGCCCGCACAGGCGGTGAGACCCGCGTGCAGGTCGTAGGCGGGGATGCTCCGACCCGAGCCGCGTCCCTCCTCGCCGTCGAGGGCGATGAGCACGCACGGTCGCCCGTGACGCTCGACCATGCGCGAGGCGACGATGCCGATGACTCCCGGGTGCCAGCCCTCGCCGGCGAGCACGAGCGCCGGCGCGTCGGGGGCCTCGGAGCGCGCCGCCTCGGCAGCGATCAGGATGCGCTCCTCGGCGGCACGACGCTCGCGGTTGAGGAGGTCGAGCTCGGGCGCGATCTCCTCCGAGCGCTCGGGGTCGTCGCCGAGCAGGAGCTCGAGCGCCGCGTCGGCGCGGCCGAGGCGCCCGGCGGCGTTGATGCGCGGCGCGAGCCGGAAGCCCACCGCGTGCGCGTCGACCGACCCCGGACTGAGGCTCGCCACGGCCATGAGCGCGCGCAGCCCGGGCTTCGCCGTCCGCTCGAGCGCGTGCAGGCCCTCGCGCACGAGCCGGCGATTCTCGCCAAGGAGGGGGACGAGGTCGGCGACCGTGGCGAGCGCGACCAGGTCGAGGTCATCCTCCTCGGCGCGGCCGGGGGCCTCGCCGGCGGTTGCGTCGAGCGCGTTGGCGAGCTTGAGCGCGACGCCCGCGGCGCACAGGTCGCCGAAGGGATATCCGCTCACCGTCGGGTGGACGATCGGGCACTCGGGAAGGCGCTCGCCCGGGCGGTGGTGGTCGACGACCACGGCGTCGATCCCGAGGCTGCGCGCTAGCTCGATCTCGGGCGCCGAGGTGACGCCGCAGTCGACGGCGACGAGCAGTCCGGTGCCCGCGCGCGCGAGCGCCTCGACGGTGGCCGTCGACAGGCCGTAGCCGCCGTCGAAGCGGCTCGGCAGGTGCCAGGCGGGATCGGCGCCGAGCCGGCGCAGCGCACGCACGAGCACGGCGGTGGAGGCGACGCCGTCGACGTCGTAGTCGCCGTGCACGACGATGCGCGACCCGCGGGCCACGTGCTCGAGCATGAGTCGGCACGCCTCGGCCATGCCGGCGAACGCGAACGGGTCGTGGCGCTCGTCGGCGCGCAGGAAGTGGTCCGCCGCCTCTGGCGTCGAGTGGCCGCGGCGCACGAGAATCGCCGCCACCGCGGGCGAGACGCCGAGCTCGCGCTCGAGGCGCTCGGCCTCGACCCGAGAATAGGGCTGAGAATCCCAACGTATCGAGGAGCAGCGCATCCGCAGCATGCTGCTCCTCGAAGCGGACGGAACCGGTGTCTCTCCCCTCCTTAGCCCACCTCAACACGGCGCCGGAGATCGTCGAGCGTGCCGCGGAGGAGCACGCGCGTGAGGATGCGCTCGAGCGCGCCCGGCACCGGCACGCCGGGCCGAACGCGAAGCGCGAGGCTCACCACCGTCCGCTCGCGGCCGTCGGCGGCGATCTCGTAGCTCGCCCGCACGTCTTCGATGTCGCCCTCGACGAGCCTGCACTCGATGCTGTGCGGCTCCTCGTACGCGTAGCGCAGCCGGTATGAGATCGAGCGCAGGCGCGCCTCGATCTCCCAGTCGACCACGCGGCCCCTCCCCTCCTCGTCGCGCTCGACCACGGTGCAGCGGCGAACGGAGCGCTGCCACTCGGGCATCGACTCGTAGTCGACGAGCGCGACGAAGCAGGCATCGGGCGAGGCGGCGATCGCGACGCGCCGTCCCGCCGCGCGTTCGGTCAACCCTCGGCGCCGGCGCCCGAGCGCCGCAGCAGGCCGCGACGGCGCGGCCCGGCGGTGCCGAAGACGTGGTCCCACAGCGGCGTGGTCACGCCGAAGCTGCGATCTCCGTCCTGGAAGTGATGGCGCATGTGCTGCTCGCGCAGGCGCCGCGTGAGGCGCGAGTGCGGCCGGCCCTGGTGGAGCACGAAGTGGGTCACGTCGTAGGCGACGTAGCCGGCCATGAAGCCCGCAGCGAACGGCAGCCACGCCGGCGCGCCGAGCGCGAGCGCAAAGGCGAGGCAGAAGAGCGCCCCGAGTGGCACGCTGACGACCGGAGGCGCGACCACGAAGTCCGGGTTGTTCGGGTGGTCGTGGTGGGCGCCGTGGAACATCCAGTGCAGCCGCGCGCCGAGCCCGCGCTCGGGCTCGAGGTGGAGCACGACGCGGTGGAGCCAGTACTCGGTGAGGGTCCAGAAGAGAAGCCCGCCGGCTGCCCAGGCGAGAGCGACGAGGAGGCTCATGCGACCGAAGCTGAGTGCCGCCAGGCCGACGACGATCGGTCCGAACACAAGCACCGGCACGCGCGGCGATACGCGCAGCAGGCGATCGACGAGCGACGACCGTGACAGCGGCGGCGAGGCGCGGAGCCTCTCGGTTCGCGAGGCGCGGGGCGCTTCGGTGCTCAAGGTTTCGTCCTCCTCATTCGGTCGCCAGGCTGATCGGAATTGTTCCGAACAGTACCACGCGCCGAGTACGCTGTTAGGCGTGCCGACCAGAGAGACCCGGCCCGCCGTCTCCGACCGCGTCTTTCGCACGCTCGCCGACGCGGTGCTCTCCGGCCGCTACGAGCCGGGCGAGAAGCTCCCGACCCAGCGCCGACTCGCGGCCGACCTCGGCGTCAACATGACCTCGGTTCGCGAGGCGCTCAAGCGCCTCGAGCAGCTGCGCCTCGTCGAGTCGCGTCAGGGCGATGCCATGCGCGTCACCGACTGGCGCGCCCAGGGCGGCCTCGACGTGATCGCGCTCGTGCTGGTGCGCAGTGGCGCGCTCGATCGCGACGCCCTCGACGCGGTCATGGAGGCGCGCGCGTCGATGCTCTCGGAGGCGGGCCGCCTGGCCGCGCTCCGGCGCGACGAGGAGCAGGCGACGCGGCTCGCCGAGCTCGCGACCGCGATCGCCGGGGCCGACCATCCCGAGGCTGCGCAGGCGCTCGACTTCGCGTTCTTCGCAGAGGTCGTCGACGCGTCGGGCAACCTCGTCTTCGAGCTCGTGATGAACTCGATCCGCGAGCTCTACTTCGAGCACGCGGACCTGTTCCGCGGCATCGTGAGGCCGGCGGCGCCCTCGGCCGCGGCGGGTTACCACGAGGCCGCGGCGGCGATCGCCGCGCACGACGAGGCGGCGGCCGCCGCGGCCGTGCGGCGGCTCGCGGAGACGCAGGCCGAGCAGCTGCGGGCGGCGCTCGCCGCCCACCCGCCCGACCAGGGCCTCGAGGAGCCGGCCTAGCCCGCCGGCTCGGTGCGCGCGCCGTACGCGTAGCAGGCGGCGAGTCCGAGCAGCGAGCCGGGGATCGCGATCAGCGCCTGCGCGACGTTCGTCTCCGAGGCGCCGGGGATCGAGAAGCCGGCGACGATCACCCCGAAGACGAGCGCGCCGAGGATCGCGGCCACGAAGGCCCCGACGATCCCGCCCCAGAAGCGGTCGGGGACGAAGACCGTGAAGTGCCAGACGGCGATCGCCATCATCGTCCACACGAGCACGCTCACGGCCGGCCGTGCCTCTTTCGGGCCCGTCGCGCGGCGACGCGGCGCGCGCGCCGCTCCGCGGCCGCGGAGCGCTCGGCGTCCGCCTCGACGCCCACGTCGGCCTGCTCGCCGCGGCGGGCGGGCGCGGCCGGCTCGGGCTCCGCTTCGGCCCGCCCCCCGTCGCCCCGCCGCTCGCCGCCGTCGTCCGGACCACCGCGCATCGCTCCGTCGCCGACCGAGGCGCCGTCGCCGGCCGGCTCGGGCCGTGCGTCGCGGCTGGGCCCGCGCTCACTGGGCCCACCGCTGCTCCCTTCGCCCGTGGCGGCGCCCACGCGCTCGCGCGCCGGCCCGGCGGTCGGGCGGGCGGCACCCGCACCGGCGCCGCGGCCCGAAGTCGACGCATAGGCGGGCACGACGCCGTCGTTCTCCTCCATGACGATCTGTCGACGCCGCCGGTATACCGGGTCGCGCTCCTTCCACGCCGTCAGCACCGGCGAGGCGATGAACACCGACGAGTAGGTGCCCGAGGCGACGCCGACGAGCAGCGCGAAGCCGAAGTCCTGGAGCGTCTCGCCGCCGAAGAGCATGAGCGCCGCGATCGGCAGCAGCGTCGAGAAGCTCGTGACGAGCGACCGGGTGAGGACCTCGGACATCGAGCGGTTCACCACCTGCGAGAACGTCGCGCGCGGCATGCGGGGCGCGTTCTCGCGGATGCGGTCGAAGACGATGATCGTGTCGTAGAGCGAGTAGCCGAGGATGGTCAGGAGCGCGGCAACGGTCGAGGTCGTGACCTCGCGCTCGGTCAGGGAGTAGACGCCCGCCGTGATCAGGAGGTCGTGTGCGAGCGCGATCAGCACCGGGACCGCGTACTTGAACTCGAAGCGCAGGCCGATGTAGATCGAGATCAAGAGCAGCGACGCGACGATCGCGATCGCCGCGGTGCGCGCGATCTGGGCGCCGAAGGTGGGGCCGATCGAGCTCGTCGTGAAGTCGGCGCGGTCGACGCCGAAGGCGCGGTCGAGCGCCGCCCGCACCTGGTCCTCCTGTCCGGGCCTCAGGTTCGAGGTCGAGATCTGAACGACGTTCTCGCCGAGCTCGGGGTCGCGAACGGTCTGGATCTTGGCGTCGCGGACCGCGGGCGGTAGCGCGCGACGGATCTGGTCGGCGTTCGCGGGGCGCTCGATCGGCGTCTGGATTCGCGTGCCGCCCTCGAAGTCGATCCCGAAGTTGATGCCGAGGGCGGCGATGGCGAGCGCGCCGGCAGCGAGGATGACGCCCGACATCGAGAAGAACCACTTGGAGGCGCCGATGAAGTCGTAGCTCCACGGACGCCCCTCCCCCCCGGCGCCGAGCGCGTGGCGCGAGCGCAGCAGCCGCGTACGCGAGAGCGTGCCGAGCATCGCCGAGGTGGCGAGCACCGCGGTGAAGAGCGACACGAGCGTGCCGACGCCGAGGGTGAGTGCGAAGCCCTTCACGCCGCCGGTGGCGATCATGAAGAGGATGAACGCGACGCCGATCGTGACGACGTTCGCGTCGGCGATCGTGCGCAGAGCCTTGCCGTAGCCGGCGGCGATCGCCCGCGGGACGGAGGCCCCCGCGCGCGCCTCCTCCTTGACGCGCTCGAAGATGACGATGTTCGCGTCGGCCGCGACACCGAGCGTGAGGATGAGGCCCGCTATCCCCGGCAGCGTGAGTGTGATCGGGATGAGCTTGACGAGCGCGAACAGCAGCACCGCGTAGGTGATGAGCGCGACCCCCGCCACCACGCCGAGCACGCGATAGAAGACGACGAGGAAGACGAGCACGAGCAGGAGGCCCGCCCCCGCGGCGAGCAGGCCCTGGTCGAGCGCCTGCTGACCGAGCGTCGCCGAGATCTGCGTGTTCGAGATCAGTTGCAGGTCGATCGGCAGCGCGCCGATGCGAAGGCTGTTGGAGAGGTCCTGGGTCTCCTCGATGCTCCCGATGCCGGTGATCTGCGCGCCGGTCTGCCCGTCGATCCCCTCCGGGTTCTCGCGGAAGTTGATCGTCGCGAGCGAGATGACCTGGTTGTCGAGCGTGATCGCAAAGCGCTGGAAGGCCGAGTCGGGCGGGGTGCCCGGCGGCAGCAGCGTCTCCGAGCCGCGCTGGGCGATGCGCTTCGTCACCTGCTCGAAGGCGCGGCGGCCGTCGTCGGTGAACTCCATGGTCACGACCGGCTCGTTGGTGCGCGGGTCGAAGTTCTGCTCGGGGTTGCGGATCTCCGCGCCCGAGAGCTCCGAGTCGTCCTCGAGCACCCAGTACTGCGAGACCTTCAGGTTCCGCGGCGCGCGCTCGGGCCGCTGGGCCTGAGCGACGACGATGCCGCGGGGGACCTTGAGCACTGTCGCGCCGGCCGGTGGTCCGGCGGTACCGAGGCGCTCGAGCTCGGCCCGGCACTCGCTGCCGGCGGGCGGCGGGGCGCGGCGGCCGCCGGGGCGCTTCTCGGCGCGGTCGGCGTACTCCGATAGGAGCTCCGCGCAGCTCGGCGCCGGCCCCTGGATCAGCTCGCGCGTCGGCCCCGAGCCAGGCGCGAACAGGTAGTACTTGTCGCCGCTCGTGTCGTTGCGGCGGTCGTAGAACTCGGGCAGCGCGCGCCGGTCGTCACCGAAGCGCCGCGCGACGGCGGGTGCGGGGCCGCCGGGTGGAAGGTCGGTCTCCTCGGCGCGCGGCTCG
>DAIOHA010000051.1:0-7980 GCA_036744955.1 Thermoleophilaceae bacterium
TCGGCAAGAAGCTGAGCAGGTCCGTCAGCGCCGTCTCAAGGCTGTTGGCGATGTTCACGGCGGCGAGGTTGGTCATGAGTCCCTGTCTCGAGTTCGGAGGTCGCGCTGCACCGGCATGGAGGGCGGGCGCCAGCCACCGAGTCCCCGGCTTCGAGCCATCGAAACGCGCGGACCCGGCCATGTGTCCGTGGGCGAGCGGGCGCTCGCGCCTCGGTCAGGCGTGTCGAGAGGAGGGAGGCACGCGCGGCGGAGAAAGAGAGCCCATGGGCAAGACCGACGACCCGCGCGCCGAGCGGCTCGAGCCCACGATCGCGAGGACCTCTACGAGGAGATCAAGTCCCTCTGGCTCATGCACGTGAGCGAGGAGGACAAGCTCTTGGTTCCGCCGTTCTGCTGCCCCACGCCGTCGCGTTCGTCGTGTTCCTGCCGTCGGGACTGTGCGTGTTCGGGGCGCCCGCTCGCCGACGGCGGCTGCGCTTCCTCCGCGCTGGCCGCCGGTCGCGCGCTTCGCGCGCCTCAGGCGGGAGCTGAGCGGAGTCGACGCGGGCATCGGCATCTCGGCCGGCCCGGCGGTGGCGGGCACGTCGGGGCAAAGGAACGCTAGGTGGCCGTCGAGCGTGCCGCCTCGGCGGGAGACGCCGTCGCCGAGGCGTCGCCCTGAGTCCGGCACGGCTTTCCGATGCCAAAGCGCGGTCGCCTCGCGTGAGCGGCGGCGCTCTCGGGTACCTCGGACTCGAGCCGGCGCCCGCCGGCGCGACCCCTCAGGAGGCCGACATGCTCTCAAAGATCTTCAGGCTGCTCGCGGCCAAGCGTTTGTTCGACATAATCAGGGGCCGTCGCGCCGGCCGGGCGCCGCGACGGCGCCGCATGTGAGCCGCCTTCCATAGACTGACGCGCCGCCGAGCTGCCTCCGAGGCGGCCGCGCGAGGCGAGCGAGAGGGTGGCCGTGCCGGACGAGACCAACGTGATCGGCAAGACTTACGAGCCGTTTGAGTACGAGGTCGGCCGCGAGAAAATCCGCGAGTACGCGAACGCGGTCGGTGAGACCAACCCGATACACCTCGACCCGGAGGCCGCGCGCGCGGCCGGCCACCCCGGCCTCGTCGCGCCGCCGATGTTCGTCGTCGTCTACTCGGCCCCGGCGATGCTGCCCGCGATGTTCGACCCCGAGGTGGGAATGAACTTCGCGAGGATGGTCCACGGCGGTCAGGAGTTCGTCTGGTCCGGGCTCGTGCACGCCGGCGACACGATCACGACCACGGCCTCGGTCAAGGACATCTCAGAGCGCGAGGCCATGACCTTCTACGTCTTCGAGTCGACGTCGGTAGCCGCGGACGGCCGTGAGTTGGTTCGCGGCACGTGGACGAACATCGTGCGAGGAGGGTGAGCTTGCAGCCCGGAGACCCGATCGAGGAGCTCGCGGTCACGCCCGACAAGTATCTGCCCCACCGCTACGCCGGCGCGTCGGGGGACTTCAACCCCATCCACATCGACCCCGAGTTCGCTAAACAGGTCGGGCTGCCGTCGAACATCCTCCACGGGCTGTACACGATGGCCCTCGTCGCGCGCGCGTGCACGCAGGCGGGCGGGGGAGACCCCGCCGCGCTACGGCGGCTGTCGGTGCAGTTCCGCGGGATGGGCTTCCCCGAGCAGGAGATCGTCGTGCGCGGGACCGTCCGCGAGGCGGGCGACGGCCGCACGCTGGTCGAGGCCGAGGCCGAGCAGGGCGGGAAGGCGATCGTCCGCAACGGCGAGGCCGAGCTCGCGGACTGACTAGCGCGCCGCGACGGCGCGCAATAGACCAGACGAAAGCCGAGCATGGGCGCGGGCCGAGCGTCGCGCCACAATGAGGGCATGAGTTCGACGCTCACGCCGCGCCAGTCCGAGGTTTTGCGCAAGGTCATCGAGGGCCACCTCGAGCTCGGAGCGCCTGTCGGCTCGAAGTGGCTCTCGAGCCAGGAGGACCTGCCATGGGGTCCATCGACCGTGCGCGCCGAGCTCGCGCGCCTCGAGGAGGTCGGGCTGCTGGAGCATCCGCACACCTCCGCCGGCCGGCTCCCGACCGACCGCGGCTATCGCCATTACGTCGACGAGCTGCTCGAGCCGGGCGGCCTGCCCGAGCGCCGGCCGTCGCTCGCGCTCGACACAGTGCGCCAGGAGGTCGACGAGGCCGTGCGCGCGACGACAGAGCAGCTCTCGCAGGTCACGAACCTGCTGGCCATCGTCTCGGCGCCCCCGATCGCCACCACGACGATTCGCCGCGTCGAGGTCCTCCGCCTGCAGCCGCAGGTGGCGATGGTGGTCGTCGTCACCTCGACCGGGGGCGTCTCGAAGCGCGTCGTGAGCTACGAGCGGCCCGTCGACCCGGGGCTCGTCGACTGGGCGGCGAGCTACCTGAACGAGCAGCTCGGCGGACTGGGGCTAGGCGCGCGCATGCTGCACGGCCGGCTCGCGGACCCGAGCCTGTCGGGGGTCGAGCGCGAGTTCCTCGCCTCGCTCGCGCCCGCCTTCACCGAGCTCGAGGCGACCGCCGAGGACGCGCTCTACGTCGAGGGCACCTCGCGCCTGCTAACCGAGGACCGCTTCCAAGAGCTGTCGCAGATCGAGGATCTCCTTAGGCTGCTCGAGGAGCGCGTGACGCTGCTTCAGCTCGTACGGAGGGCGATCGACGACCCGCGCGTGTATCTGCGCATCGGCCACGAAAACGAGGCGCCCGAGCTGCGCTCGCTGGCGGTGGTCGCAGCGGGCTACGGAGCGCCTGCGCGCCGGCTCGGGGCGGTGAGCGTGGTCGGGCCCCGACGCATGGACTACGCGACGGCGATCGCCACCGTCCGGGAGGCCGCGACGGAGCTCTCGCGCGTGGTCGGCTCGATGTGGGAGAGCTCGTGAGCCCCGCCCGCGACGCCTACGACATCCTCGGCGTGTCTCGCGACGCCGACGAGGGGGAGATCAAGCGCTCCTTCCGGCGCCTCGCGCGTGAGCTCCACCCCGACGTCAACAACCACGACCCCGACGCCGAGGAGCGCTTCAAGGAGGCGGCGGAGGCCTACGAGATCCTCTCCGACCCCGAGCGGCGTCAGCTCTACGACCGCTTCGGCTACGAGGGCCTCTCCTCGGCCGGGCGCGATTCCACGGTCAGCGGCTTCGGCTCGTTCTCGGACATCTTCGACGCCTTCTTCGGCGGCGACCCGTTCGGCGGCGGCGGGCGGCGCTCGGCCGGCGTCCAGGGCGGCGATGTCGCGGTGGCGGTCGACATCTCGCTCGCGGAGGCCGCGCGCGGCACGTCGGTCGACGTCGAGTACGAGGCCGTCTCGGCCTGCGAGCACTGCCGCGGCAACGGCGCGAAGCCCGGCACGCCGATCGAAACGTGCAACCGCTGCGGCGGCTCGGGCGAGGTGCGCACGAGCGTGCGCTCCGCCTTCGGGCAGCTCGTGCGCGCGCACCTGTGCGACGCCTGCGGCGGGGACGGGAAGATCGCGCGCACGCTGTGCGAGCGCTGTCGTGGCCGCGGCCGCGAGGCACGGCGCGTCGAGCTGAGCGTCGACATCCCGGCAGGCATCTCCGACGACCAGCGCATACGCCTCAGCGGCCGCGGGCACTCGGGCGAGCGCGGCGGCCCACCCGGCGACCTCTACGTGGTCGTGCGCGTGCGCGAGGACGAGCGCTTCGTGCGCGACGGCAACGACCTCGTCAGCGTGGTCGACGTCTCAGCGCCGGCCGCCGCCCTCGGGACGTCGGTCACCGTGCCCACGCTCGAGGGCGAGGAGCGCGTCGAGATCGAGCCGGGCACCCAACCGGGTACGGTGATCAGCCTGCCCGGGCTCGGGATGCCTTCCCTGCGCCGCGGGCGGCCGGGCGACCAGCGGGTCGTCGTCAACGTCGTCGTGCCGCGCCGGCTGTCGCCCCGACAGCGCGAGCTGCTCGAGGAGCTCTCCGGGTCGCTCGAGGACCACAACCTCGCCGCGCCCGAGGAGCGCGAGCACGAGTCGCTGTTCGCGCGTGTGCGGCGCGCGCTCGGTTGAGCGGACGGCCCGCCGGCGCCCACGCGTGATCCGCCTCGCCGTGCGGGCGCGCGCCGAGGCGGCCGAGCAGGTGCTCGCCGCGCTGCTCGAGGTCGCGCCGAGCGGGCTGGAACAGGTCGACGGCGAGGGTTTCGTCGAGTTCGCGCTCTACGGGGCGCCCGGGGAGCTGCCCGCCCTCGGTGAGGGCCGAGTCAAGGTCGGGGGGGTGGAGGCGAGCGTGCGCGGCGATGAGGTCGCCGACGACTGGGCCGAGCGCTGGCGGCGTTTCCACCGCCCGGTGCTCGTCGCCGAGCGGCTGTACGTGCGCCCGCCGTGGGAGGCGCCGATCGAGCGCGAGGACGTCGACGACGTAGTCATCGACCCCGGCCAGGCCTTCGGGACGGGCGCGCATCCGACGACGGAGGCGTGCCTCGCGCTGCTCGCCGGGCTCGGCGACGGCGCGGCGACCGTCGCTCGCGGCCCCGGCTCGGTTGTCGACCTCGGCTGCGGCTCGGGCGTCCTCGCCATCGCCGCCGCCAGGCTCGGCTACGCGCCGGTGATCGCCGTCGACTCCGACCCGGCTGCGCTGGCGGCATCCGAGGCCAACGCGCGCGCCAACGGCGTGGCCCTCGCGCGCCTCGAGCGCGTCGACCTGCGCGATCAAGAGCCTCCGTCCGCGGACGTCGTGCTCGCCAACCTCATGCGCCCGTTGCTGCTGCAGTTGGCGCCGCGGCTGCTCGACCGCCCGCCGCGGGCGGCGATCGTCTCCGGGCTGCTCGACGAGGAGGCCGACGAGGTGGCGGCGGCTTTCGTCTGGGGGCTGCCGGTGCGCGACCGCGTGAGCCGGCGCGGCTGGACGGCGCTGCTGCTCGAGCGCGGCTGAGCCGCCGGCCGGCGCGCCTACTCCTCCGACCGCGGGCGGGACGTGCCCGTCAGCCGGTCCTCCTGCCGCGGGCGCGCCCCGCCCGGCAGACGGTCGACGAGGCGCCCGAGCCGCTCGACCGCGCCCTCGAGCGGCTCGGCAATGGTAATCGCGCGCTGCAGCGCCGGCAGCGCGGTCGCGACCTCGGCCCCCTGCTCGACGACCTCGCGCGCTCGCTCGGCCACCAGCAGCGACTGCTCGACGACCGCGGCGCCCATCTCGAGCAGCCGCTCGCTCTGCTCGAGCAGCCGCTCGGTGCGCTCGTCGAGGCGCCCTCCGAGCGCGACGACGTCGCCGCCGCGCGTGTCGAGGCGACCACCGAGGTCGGCTATCTCGGAACCCCGCGCATCGATCCGTTCGCCGAGCGCGACCAGCTCGCGCCCCCGCGCGTCGATGCGCGCCCCAATCTCGAGGAAGCCGCCGCCGCGCGCGTCGATCCGTTCGCCCAGGGCGACGAACTCGGCGCCGCGCTCGTCGATGCGCTCGCCGAGCGCTAGCAGCGCTTCGCCGCGCGCGTCGATGCGGTCGCCGAGCCCGAGCAGGACGCGCCCGCGGGCGTCCACGCGCTCGCCGAGCGCGAGCAGCTCGGCGGCGCGCGCGTCGATCCGCTCGCCGCGCTCGATCCCGCGGTCGAGCTGGTCTTGGACGCGATCGGCACGCCGCTCGAGCGCGTCGAGGCGGGCGGGCAGGTCGCGCGCGAGGCGGGCGATGGCCGCGAGGTCGTCGAGGGCGCGGGCGGCGACGCGCGCAGGCAGCAGCGGGAGGTCGAGCGCGCCCATGGGTGGTCGAGGCTATCTCCGAGTCGATGCCCGGCCGAGCACTCAGCGCAGCGCGCGCTGAGACACGACGCCGGCGGCCTCCTGCCACCACGCGCGCTCCTCGGGCCCCCGCGCCCGGCGGATCCGCTCGCGGCAGTAGCGCAGGAGCTGGCGCGAGCCACCGACCGCGACGAGCTCGCCGCCGGTGATGGCGAGGCGCCCGTCGCCGAGCTGCACGAGCGCACCCGGCTGCTCGCGCCGCGTACGCAGGCGCCTGACCACCGGCACCCCCCCGACCGTCGCGGGGTCGCCGGGATCGCCGTCCCCGCGGCTCCACGGCCTGACCGTGAAGATCGGGGCCCTCCCGGGCACGCGCGGCTCGATGGCCGCGGGCTCGCCGAATGGCCCGTTGCGCCACCGCTCGAACAACGCCTCGACCGCGTCGCGCACGCGCTCGCGCGCGAGGATATGCAGGCGGTCGCCGGCCTCGATGCGCGTCGACCCGCGCGGGAGCAGCGCCTCCTCGCCGCGGACGATCACGCTGACAAGCGCGTCGCGCGGGAGGCCGAGCTCGTTGACGACGCGTCCGACGATGGCCTCGCCCGTGCCTACCGGGTACTCGACCACCTCGGCCCCGAGGCGACGGATCGTGCCAACCTCGACGAGCGGCCGCGGCAGCGCTGGCTCGTCGGAGGTGACCCCGAGCCAGCGGGCGATCGGCTCGAAGGTGGCGCCCTGCACGAGCGTCGAGGTGAGCACCACGAAGAAGACGATGTGGAAGAACGCGTCGGCCTGGGGGATGCCCTCGATCACCGGGAAGGTGGCGAGGACGATCGGGATCGCGCCGCGCAGGCCGGCCCAGCCGATCAGCAGCGACTCGCGCGCGGGAAAGCGGCCGACGCGCGTGGCAAGCAGCGCGGCCGCCGGGCGGGCCACGACCGCGAGCACGGCGGCGAGCAGGAGCGCGTCGACGGCGACCGACCCGAGCCGGCTCGGGAAGACGAGCAGCCCGAGCGTGAAGAAGAGCACGATCTGGCTCACCCATCCGAGCCCGGCGTGGAAGTCGGTGACCGTCGCCTTGGCCGGCACACGGGCGCCGCCGAGTGCGAGCCCTGCGAGGTACACGGCGAGAAAACCCGAGCCGTGTAGGACCGCCGCGCCGCCGTAGGCGATCGCCGCGGTGGCGATCGAGGCGACGGGGTAGAGGCCGCTCGAGACGAACGGCACGCGCCGGAACGCGAGCACCGACAGGCGGCCGCACGCGAGGCCGACGACCGCGCCGATCCCGAGCTCGAGCACGAACAGCAGCGCCATGTCCTCGAGGCCGTAGCTCGGGCGCTGGATCCATTCGATGAAGCCGATCACGAGCAGGATCGCGATCGGGTCGTTGAGCCCCGACTCGGCCTCGAGCACGCGCGCGATCCGCCGCTTGAGCGCCGATCCGCGCAGCACCGAGAAGATCGCCGCGGAGTCGGTCGAGGCGACGATCGAGCCGAGCAGGAGCGCGGGCAGCAGCGAGAGGTCGAGCAGCCACGCTGCGGCGAGTCCGACGAGCACAGCGGTCGCCACCGTGCCGACCGTGGCCAGCGAGAGCGCCGGCCAGAACACGGGCCGGATCTCGGGCCAGCCGGCGGCCAGGCCGCCCTCGAAGAGGATGAGGGCGAGCGCGACCACCCCGACCGTCCGGGTCAGCTCGAAGTTCTCGAACTCGATCAATCCGAGCCCGTCCGAGCCGATCGCCATCCCGAGGGCGAGGAAGAGCACGAGGCCGGGCACGCGTAAACGCCCGGCGGCGAGCGCCGCGGCGATGCCGAGCGCGAGCAGCGCCCCGGTCACGAGCATCATCGCGCCTTCGTTCATCGGCGCGGCGAGTCTAAGTCGCCTCCGGGCGGCCCCCCAGCCGCCATAGTGCGCGCCGTGCTCGAGCAGTCCGCGATCGGCAGGCGAACGGCGTCCGCAGGCGCGCCGGAGCTGTCCTCAGCCCGCTGGCCGACTGCGTCCGCGCCGAGACCGCGGGCGGCGCGGTCCTGCTCGTCGCGACGATCGTGGCGGTCGTCCTCGCCAACAGCCCCGCGCGGGGCGCCTACGAGGCCCTGTGGAGCGCGGCGTTCGAAGTCAGGCTAGGGCCGCTCCGGTCCGCGACGACGTGCGCCACCTGATCAACGACGCGCTCATGGCGCTGTTCTTCTTCGTCGTTGTGCTCGAGATCAAGGCGAGCTCCGCTGCGGGGAGCTCGCCGGCACCACGCGGCTGCGCTGCCGGGGCTCGCCGCCGCCGGCGGGGCGATGCTGCCGGCGCT
>DAIOHA010000052.1:0-7765 GCA_036744955.1 Thermoleophilaceae bacterium
TGGATAGCGCGCAGGTCGGCGCCCCCCTCGAGCAGGTGTGTGGCGAAAGAGTGGCGCAGGGTGTGCGGCGACACTCCGCTCGCGAGCGCCGCGCGTCGAGTCCACACCGCGAGCCGCCGGCGAACGTCGGAGGTAGATAGGCGGCGACCGCTCCGTGACAGGAGAAGCGCAGCCTCGGTCCGCGCGCCCGCGGGGCTCACGTCGACGAGCGCCGGGCGCCCGCGCGCGAGGTAGCGCTCGAGTGCGCGCCAGCCGGGCTCGCCCAGCGGGACGATGCGCGAGCGCCCGCCTTTGCCCTCGACGCGGAGCTGCTCGGCGTCGCGGTTGAGGCTCGTCGTGTCGAGGTCGACGATCTCCTGCGCGCGCAGCCCCGAGCCGTAGGCGAGCTCGAGCAGGGCCCGATCGCGCAGCTCGAGCGGGGTGGTGGCCGGCACGGCCTCGAGCAGGGCCGCGGCCTCGGTGGCCTTGAGCACGCGCGGCAGCTTCGAGCCGCGCTTGGGGCTCGACACCAGGTCGGCCGGGTTGGCCTCGAGCTCGCCGCGCTCGAGCAGGTGACGGAAGAAGGTGCGCGCGGCTGCGAGCCGGCGGGCCACCGTCGCCTTCGCGTCGCCGGCCTCCGACAGCGCGTGCGCGAAGCGGCGCAGCTCGCGTGCGCCGAGCTCCTCGGGCCCGCGCCCGAGCGTCTCCTGCGCGTAGGCGGCGAGCAGAGCGAGGTCGCCGCCGTAGGCGCGTCGGGTCGGCTCGGCGAGCCCGCGCGCGCGCAGCGCGCGGTCGAAGCTCGCGAGCGCCTCGCGCCACATAGGCTGGAGCTCCGTGGGGCTCTTCTTCGTCAACACCGAGGACGGCCGCGTCGCGACTCAGAACCAGCTCATCGAGGCGGGACTGACCGACTTCCGCGGCGAGCCGAGTCGCCCGTGGCACCGCATCCGCGGCGGCGGAGACGACGCCTCGACAATGTGGTACGCGGTCCTGCGCAAGCGTGAGCGAGGCGTGTTCATCGGCGCGCTCTGCTTTCGACAGGCGCCGCGCTTGGCCTCCCTCCGGGCCGGTGGCTGGGAGGAGGTCCCGCTCGAGGAGATCGGCGTCTGAGCGCCAACGCGCGGTCCCTCCGCGGCCGGCTCAGGCGATGTAGACCGGCGTGCCCACGGGCACGCGCGCGTACAGCTCCTTGACTTCGGGGATCGACATGCGGATGCACCCGTGCGAGGCACTCGTCCCCAGCGAGGAGACCTCCGCGGTCCCGTGGATGCCCGCCCCATCGACTATCCCCATCCAGCGCGCCTTGAGCGGGTTGTCGGCCCGTCCGCCGGGAATGACCTTCCCGGCGAGCCTCCCGGCCCACTTGCGCTTGGGCACGTGCCAGGCCGGGTCGACCGCCTTGTTCTGGATGTGGTGCAGGCCGGCGGGCGTCTCGAGCCCCGCCTGGCCGACGGCGATCGTGTAGGTCTCCGTCAGACGTAGGTTGCGGTAGAAGCGCAGGCGGTGGCCGGAGCGGTCGATGGTGATGTAGTGCGGATAGCGGCGCCGGAGCTGCGCGCGGGACGTGCGGGTGCGCGTCACGTGCATGCGCGCGCGCACGACCCGCCGGCCGGGTAGCGCCATCTCCTGTTTGACCTGCGCGCGGAGCCTCGAGGCGCGCACACGGCGACCGTTGCGGCCGCGCGCGAGGGCCAGCCCACTGCCCGAGGGGACGACCGAGGGCTCGAGCGCCGGCCGATCGAAGGTGCGCTGGACGCGCCGCACGAGGCGGCGGACCGCGCGGCGCGAGTAGGTCACGCGCACGTCGAGGTCGTGAGAGACGCCGCGCCCGCTCAGGTCGCGCACGGTGCGGCTGACGAGGTCGCCCTCGCGGCTGCGCCGCAGGGCCTCGCGGACCATCGCGTCGACGTCGGTGCGCACGCGCGCCGCGCGCGGGCTCAAGCGGAAGGTGCGACCCCGGAGGTAGACCCTCACCGGGCGGCGCAGCGGCCGGGCGAGCCGCCGCTCGAGCAGGCGGCGCGCCTGGGCGGCGCGCAGGCCGCCGAGCTCGAGGTCACCCGCGGTCACGCCCGCGGCGATCGTGTTCTCGCGCGAGCTGTCGTAGGCGTACACGGCCGCCGTTCCGCCCAGGAGCACCGCGAGCACGACCACGAGGGCGATGAAGGACCGCTGGCGCATCGCTGTCGAACCTCAGTCTAGGCGCGGGCGCGGGCGTGCCCGCCGCACCGCGCCGAACGACCCACGTCTCGCGGGGCCGCCGAGGTCTCCCTACGGCTCGCCGGCTTCGCGTGGGCCGCCCTCGGGGCGCGCGAGCGCGTCGTCGATCGCCGCGAGCACCTCGCGCCGTCCGCGCGCCGCGCACTCGTGCTCGCGCAGGGCGATCAGGTCGTCGGGCTCGAGCGAGTCGACCAGGGCGGCGATCTCCTCGGCCTCGAGGTCCTCGTAGCGGGCGTGCGCATTCCGGGACTCGACGCCGCCCGTCTCCGCCGCGCCGGAGCGGTCGCCGTCGCCGCCGGCCGAGCCCTCCTCGAGCAGCGCGCGCCCGTTGACCTGCCCGCGGGGCCTCCGCCCGGGTCGCCGCACGTTGGGACTCCGACGCAGGAACTCCTCCACCTCCTGCTCGTAGCGGTAGGGCTCCGCCGCGCCGCGCAAAATCGGCGCGAGCCGCATGTGCTCGGCCAGCTTGCTGATCGTCTCACGCGTCGTGTAGCGGTAGCGGAAGCCGGTGGCCTTGAGCAGGCGGTTGTCTAGCCCACGGCCGAAGCGCAGCTGAGCGAGCATCTCCGGCGGCAGGTCGAGGCCGAGCCGCCGCAGCGTGGCCGCGGCGAGGCTCGTTCCCCACGGCGGCAGCACCGGCGCGATGCGCTTGCCGAGCAGGTCGACCACCTCGGTCAGCGCGAGCACGCCGTCGGCGGCCACGTTGAAGACCCCGGGCAGGTCCCTGTGGAGCATGTGCTCGAGCGCGGCGACGACGTCGTCCTCGTGCACGAACTGGTAGCGCGGGTCGAAGCCGAGCACCACGGGCACGACCGGCAGGTCGAAGAGCGCGGTGTGCGAGGTCTGGACGCTCGGGCCGAGCACGTTCGTGAAGCGGAGGATCGACACCGAGGTCTCCGGGCTCTTCTCGGCGAACTCGGCGACCGCGGCCTCGGCCTCGAGGATGTCGCGCTCGAGCGGCGTGCCCGGCGGGTGCGGGCGCTCCATGTCCTCGGTGAAGAACGCGGGATCGTCCTGGTGGCAGCCGTAGTAGTGCGCCGACGACTTGAAGACGAGCTTGCGCACGCTCGTGTCGGGGCCGCTGCACGCCGCGAGGATGTTCATCGTCCCGATGACGTTGTTCTCGTGAGCGCGCGAGGGCGAGGCGACCGCCGAGTCGACGATCAGTCGCGTGTCGACCACGGTGTCGATCTCCGCCGCCTCGACGATTCGTCGCAGCAGCGAGTGCTGGGTCCCCACGCGCACGAACTCGGTGCGCTCGAGCTCGCGCGTCGGGTCGCGCGAGTCGACGCCAATGATCGTCTCGAACGCGCTGCTCGCCTCGAGCGCCTCGGCGAGCCGCCCGCCCCAGTAGGTCGACAGCCCGGTGATGAGAACTCGGCGCGAGTCCATCAGCCGAGCCAGATCGAGTCGCGCTCGCTGAGCATCTGGAGGAGATTGTCCTGGATGCGCGCGCGCACGGCCTCGCCGACGGTCTGGACGGCGGCACGGTCGCCGGGGTCGACGGCGGGCTCGACCGGCTCGAGAAAGCGAATCCTGAACTTGGCCGGCAGGTACCCCGCCATGCCCGGAAGGCCGAAGTGCGGGAACGTCGGCGTGAGCGGGACGTAGAGGAGGCCGGTCAGCCGCTCGAGCAGCTTGATATGGGCAAAGATCGGGGCCGCCTCCTCCGCGCCGACCACGCACACCGGCACGATCGGCGCCCCGGCGCGCGCGGCCGAGGCCACGAAGCCGCCGCGCCCGAAACGCCGCAGGCGGTAGCGGTCCTTGTAGAGCTTGCGCGTGCCCTTCTGCCCCTCGGGGAAGGCGAGCACGAGCGCCTCCTCGTCGTGGAGAAGGCGGTGGACGTTCGCCGGGTGCGCGGCGACGCAGCCGATCTTCGGCAGCAGCATCGAGAAGCCCGGATAGCCCTTGAAGAAGTGCTCGACCGTGATGTTGAGCGGCCGTAGGTGGCGGTGCTCCTCCCGGATCGCCTTGGCGATCATCGCGGCGTCGGGTGGCAGGGCGCCGGCGTGGTTGGCCACGAGCAGCGCCCCGCCCGCGGCCGGCACGTTGTCAATGCCTTCGACCTCGCAGCGGAACCAGTAGCGGTAGAGGAAGTCGGCGAGCGTGCGGTCGAGCAGCGCCTCGACTCGCTCGGAGCGGCCCCAGTCGGTCAGGCGCCGGTCGGGCTCGACGCCCGGAAGATGGCGTCGGAGGTCTTCGTCGCGCCGGGCGACCGCGGTGGAGGGCGCTGCCTCGTTGCCGCCATCGCGCCCCCCGGACGCGATCGGATCGAGCGTTCCCCTGCCTCCGGTCGGCACAGGGCGATTGTGCCACGGCGGCGGGGGTCCGCTACGGTTCGCGCGCCGTGGGCGAGCACCGTTCCCCGGGCGGCGTCCGCCGCCGTGCGCACCAGGTCAAGGCGTCCTTCTATCCGTCGACCGCGCGCCCGACGACGCCGTGGCGCGGGAGCCGCGCGGCCGACGACTACGGCGTCCCCGGCGTGCCAGGTTGGCGCGAGATCGACTGGTCCCGCCATCGGCGGCGCGCGACCGTTCACGGCGAGGACATCGCCTACGTCGACATTGGCACGGGTGAGGAGCCGCCGGTCGTGTTCATCCACGGGCTCGCCGGCAAGTGGGAGAACTGGCTCGAGAACCTGCCGCGAGTCGCGCAGGAGCGGCGAGCGATCGCGCTCGACCTGCCGGGGTTCGGCGAGTCGCCGATGCCGCGCGAGGAGATCGCGATCTCGCGCTACGCGGATCTCGTCGAGGGGCTGCTCGAGTCGCTCGGGATCGAGCGCGTGGTGCTCGTGGGCAACTCGATGGGCGGCTTCATCGCCGCGGAGATGGCGATTCGCTACCCCGAGCGCTGCGACCGACTGGTGCTCGCCGCGGCAGCGGGAATCTCGATCACCTACCTGCGAAAGCGACCGACGCTCACGGGCGCCCGCGTGGCCGGGGCGATCAGCGCAGTGACGCTCACTCGCCGCCACGCGGTCGTGGCTCGGCCGCGTCTGCGGCACCTCGCTATGTCGTTCGTGATCCGCCATCCCTCGCGCCTGCGGCCCGACCTCCTGCTCGAGATCGCGCCCGGCTCGAACACGCCGGGGTTCATGCCCGCGCTCGAGGCGCTGCTCGACTACGACCACCGCGACCGCCTGCCCGAGATCCGCTGTCCCACTCTCATCGTCTGGGGGCGCGAAGACGTGCTGGTGCCGGTCGCGGACGCCGAGGAGTTCGAGCGCCTGCTCCCTGACGCGCGCAAGGTGGTCTTCGACGAGACCGGACACGTGCCGATGCTCGAGCGCCCCGCCGCGTTCAACGACGGCCTGATGCGCTTCGTCGCCGAGGGCGGGCGGCCCGAACCCGAGCCGTCGCCCGACGCCGAGGAGCCTGAGGGCGAGGCGGACGCCGTCCTCAGCCGGTGAGCGCCCCCTCGGCCGCCGAGCCGACCGCGCGCGCGTACTTGGCGAGCACGCCGGTGCGATAGCGCGGCGGCGGCGGCTCGTAGGCGTCGACGCGGCCGCGGATCTCGTCTTCGGGAAGCTCGAGGTTGAGCTCGCGCGCGGCCACGTCGAAGACGACGGTGTCGCCGTCGCGGACCGCGGCGATCGGCCCGCCGCGCCGCGCCTCGGGGGCGACGTGACCGGCCATGAACCCGTGCGTGGCGCCGGAGAAGCGCCCGTCGGTGAGGAGCGCGACCGAGTCGCCCAGGCCCTCCCCCTGGAGCGCCGCGGTGACCTGGAGCATCTCGCGCATGCCCGGCCCGCCGGCGGGGCCCTCGTTGCGGATGACCACGACCTCGCCGGGCTCGATCTCGCGTGCCTTGACGGCGGCGAACGCCTCCTCCTCGGACTCGAACACGCGGGCGGGGCCGCGGTGCTCGGTCCGGTCGTGGCCCGCGAGCTTGACGACGCACCCCTCCGGCGCAAGGCTCCCGCGGAGGATCGCGAAGCCGCCATTCGGCTTGATCGGCTCGTCGAGTGGGCGCACGACCCGCTGGCCCTCGGCCTCCTCGGCCTGGTCGGCCACCTCGTCGAGGGTCTGGCCGGTCACCGTGAGCGCGTCCGCATGCAGGAGGCGAGCCTCGCGCAGGCGCCTGACCACGAGCGGAACGCCCCCGGCGCGGTAGAGGTCTGTGGCGACGTAGCGCCCGCCGGGCTTCAGGTCGGCGAGCAGCGGCGTCGCCCACGCGATGCGGTCGAAGTCGTCGATCGTGAGGTCGACGCCCGCCTCGCGCGCCACCGCGAGCAGGTGCAGGACGACGTTGGTCGAGCCGCCGCTCAGGGCCGCGCCGGCGATCGCGTTCTCGAGCGACGCACGCGTAATGAGCGCGCTCGGGCGGATATCTTGCCTGAGCGCCTCGACGGCGATGCGCCCGCATTCCTCGGCGACCGCGCCCTTCTTACCGTCCTCGGCGGGCACCATCGAGCTCGCCATGGGCGAGATGCCGAGCACCTCGAACGCCATCGCCATAGTGTTGGCGGTGTACTGACCGCCGCACGCGCCGGCGCCCGGAGAGGCGTGATCCTCGAGCTCGGCCAGATCGTCGTCGGAGATGCGTCCGGCCGCGTGGGCACCGACCGCCTCGAACACGTCCTGGATCGTGACGTCGCGGTCGCGGAAGCGCCCGGGGGCGATCGTCCCGCCGTAGAGCATCACGCTCGGCACGTCGAGGCGCGCGAGGGCCATGACGCAGCCTGGGATGGTCTTGTCGCAGCCCGACAGCGCGACGATCGCGTCGAAGGCATGGCCGCGCGCCACGAGCTCGATCGAGTCGGCGATCACCTCGCGGCTCACGAGCGACGTCTTCATCCCCTCCGTACCCATGGTGATGCCGTCGGAGACGGCGACGGTGTTGAACTCCATCGGCGTGGCGCCAGCCGCCCTCACGCCCTCCTTGACGCGCTCGGCGAGGCGGCGCAGGTGGAAGTTGCACGGCATCGTCTCGGTCCAGGTGTTGGCAATGCCGACGATCGGCCGCGCCAGCGCGTCGTCGTCGAAGCCGATGCCCTTGAGGTAGGCGCGCGCCGGGGCGCGCTCGGGCCCCTCGAGCAGCGCGCGGCTCGGCCGCGCGGCCGTGCCCGAGCCGTTGACGGTACTCACCTGCGTTGCGCCTGAGCCGAGCGGCGTCTACGGCGCTCCCACTCCTCGAGCCGCCACAGGTCGCGACGGACGCGGCCCGGGTCGAGCTGGCGGCCGGGCAGGTGCATGTTGGCGTCGCGCAGGAGCCAACGTTCGTCGCCGGTGAGCGCCATCCACTTCGCGAGCACGTCGTCGGACTCGGGGAGCCGCGACCCGGTCGCCGCATCGGTCAGGTCGGGGAACTCGACGCAGTACTCCGACAGCAGCCGCCGCGTCGACGGCTCGTAGGCGAGGATCGGCTTGTGCGGGTAGATCAGGTAGGCGTAGCGGTGCTCGGCGCCCGTGGCGTCCGGCGCGCGCGCGGGCTCGACCGCTCCCGGGCGTGACAACGCCTCGTCGGCCACGCCGGCGATCGTCGCGGGTGTGGCTCCCGCCGCACGACGGCCCTCGGCGCGGGTCCGCGCGGTGCCACGCCCGAAGATGCGGATGAAGCCAAGGTC